>CAYGLH010000045.1:1264-5262 GCA_964350535.1 uncultured Ilumatobacteraceae bacterium | reverse complement strand
CCGAAGCCCGCCTCGCCGAGCTCTTCGATCAGGCGATCCGGGCGGAACTTGGTGGAGATCTCGACGCGCAGCTCCTCGCCGGCGTGGAGGTCGAGCGAGATGCCCAGCGCACCGATCGTGGCGTGCTCGGGCTCGCAGGCCCGCAGCCGCATGTCGACGCGCTCCTCGCGGGCGTCCCACATCGGCACGTACTCGAAGTTCCCGACGTCGAGGTCGCCGTCGAGCTCGCGGTTGATGACGTGCAACGCGTTGCGGATGAACGCGTCGGTGAGCCCGGGCGCGTCGTGGTACGCCGCCACGATGCGGTCGATCGGCTTCATCAGGTCGATGCCGATGCCGACCCAGTCGCCGGGGTCGAGCACGTCGGCGAGCGCACCGAGGAACGCCGACCGCTCCTCCTTGTAGAAGTTGCCGATCGTGCCGCCGAGGAACGTCACCAGGCGTGGCGCCCCCTCCGGCAAGCGGTGGAGATGTCGGGTGAAGTCGGCGACGACGGGCACGACCTCGACGTCGGGGTACTCCCGACGCAGCTCGTCCGCCGAGGCGAACAGCGTCGCCTCGCTCACGTCCAGCGGCACGAAGCGGCGGAGCTCACCGTGGGCGACGAACGCGTCCAGCATGGTGCGGGTCTTGTCGCCGATCCCCGACCCGAGCTCGATCACGGTGTCCGCGCCGGTGATCTCGGCGATCAGTGCGGCGTGGTCGGCGAGCAACGCCCGCTCCGCCTCGGTCTGGTAGTACTCGGGCAACCGGGTGATCTCGGCGAACAGGGCGCTCCCCCGGTCGTCGTACAACCAACGTGGCGGGATCGTGATCGGCCGCGACTGCAGCCGCAGGCGCAGCTCCTCGGCGGCGGCGTCCAGCCCACCGGCGCGACCTTCGGTGGACGTCGGGTGGGCGGGTTCGGTAGAGGGACGGTGGGCGGGTTCGGTGGCGGGACAGTGGGCGGGTTCGGTAGAGGGTCGGGGGGACATCAGGTCCTCTCGTCGCGCGCCAGCCGGAGCCCGGCGGCGTGCCATCGGGTGTGGGGGTGGAAGAAGTTGCGGTAGGAGCGGCGGATGTGGTCGCGGGGCGTGAAGACGCTGCCGCCGCGCAGCACCTGCTGGCCGGACATGAACTTGCCGTTGTACTCGCCGATCGCACCGGCAGCCGGCGCGAAGCGGGGGTAGGGCTGGTACGCGGACGACGTCCACTCCCAGCAGTCGCCGTACATCTGGCGGAGTCCGGGCGATGAGGTCGCCGGTGCCGGACGCGGGTGGAGCACGGGGTGGTCGGCCAGCGGATCGAGCAACCGACCCTCGATCGCCACCGTCGTCGCCGCCAGCTCCCACTCGAACTCGGTGGGCAGGCGGGCGTCGCTCCAGGTGGCGAACGCGTCCGCCTCGTAGTACGACACGTGGATCACCGGTTCGTCGGCGCGCACGGGCCGCAGCCCGCCGAGCGTGTGGACGAGCCAGCGCTCGGGGGTGTCGGGGTCGCGCCGCCAGTACAGCGGTGCGGTCCATCCGTCGGCCTGGACGCGCCCCCAGCCGTCGGACTTCCACAACTCGGGACGCTCGTACCCGCCGTCGTCGATGAACGCCAGCCACTCCCCTGCGGTGACCAGGCGGTCGGCGAGCAGCGAGTCGTACACCTGCACCTCGTGACGCGGGCCCTCGTTGTCGAACGCGAACCCCTCGCCGCTCCAGCCGACCTCGACGAGCCCGCCGTCGATCTCGACCCAGCCAGGACCATCGACGTGATCGGTCGGCGGGGGCGGGCACGGTTCCGGTGCGTACGCCGGTGACACCGCGGGGTTGGCGGACAGCACGTGCTTGATGTCGATCAGCAACAGCTCCTGGTGCTGCTGTTCGTGATGGGTCCCCAGCTCGACCACCGTCGCCACGGCCGGGTCGCAGCCGGCCGCCAGGAGACCCCGCACCTCCTCCTCGACGGAGCTGCGGTAGCGCGCCACGTCGTCGAGAGCGGGGCGGGTGATCAGCCCACGGTCGGGTCGGGGGTGCCGGGCGCCGACCGCCTCGTAGTAGCTGTTGAACAGGAAGCGGTACTCCGGCACGTCCCATGGCCGCGTCCCGGTGCCGTCGGCGCCGAGCACGAACTCGGCGAAGAACCATGTGGTGTGCGCCCGGTGCCACTTGGTCGGGCTCGCGTCGGGCATCGACTGCACCACCTGGTCCTCCGCCGACAGGGGTGCGGCGAGGCGCTCGGTGGCAGCCCGGACGGCGTCGAACCGGTCGGCGAGCATCAGGCGCCCGCCAGTCGATCGACGACGGGGGCGAACCCGACCGGGTCGCGGACGACCACGTGGCTGACCCCGAGGTCCTCGCGCAGGTCGAGGAGCTTCTCGACGACCTGGCCGACGCTGCCGACGAGCACGAACGGCGTGTCGTCGACGAGGTCGGGGTCGCTGCCGAGCCGATCGGCCACGGCCTCCCGTTCGGCGGGTGCACCGTCGCCGACCTCGGTGGCCTGGACGAGCGTCGACAACTCGATGCCGTCGAACCGGGCTCCCGCCGCCTCGCGCAGCCAGTCGCGACGGAGGCGGACATCGGCACGCCGGAAGCCGCCGGGGCCGGGGACACCGGTCGCCGGGTCGTGCGTCAGACCGGTGAACTGGAAGATGTCGGCGAAGCGGGCGGCGACCGTGGAGACGAGGCACCGTCCGTGCCCGCCGACGAGCAGCGGCACGCTCTCCTGGACCGGGCGTACGACCGCCTCGACCGCGAGGTCGTGGAACTCGCCGTGCAGTTCGCACGTCCCGGTGTCGAGCAGCTCGCGCAGCGCCGCCAGCGACTCGGCGAGACGAGCCACCCGGGCGGCGGCCGGCGGCAGCGCGATCCCGGTCGCATCGTGCTCGGAGCGCATGTACCCGGCGCCGACACCGAGCACGAGGCGGCCCTCGCTGAGCGCGTCGAACGTCGCCGCCGTGCGCGCCAGCAGGGCGGGATGGTGGAACACGTTGTTCAGCACGAGCGGTCCCAACCGCAGCATCGACGTGTGCTCGGCGGCGACCACCAGCGGGAGGAACGGATCGACCGTCTCCAGGTGGTCGGCGGTGAAGAGCTCCTCGTAGCCGAGGTCCTCGACCCGCTTGGCGTGCTCGGCGAGCGCGTCGCGATCCATGAACGGACCGCCCTGCACGGCGAACCGGAACGGACGCGACATGGTTCGGACCGTACACCCGTGCGATCGCGAGTGGAACGCGCCACCGCCCGGTCTTCAGTCGGGGGTGCGGAAACGCTCACGCTGCGGAAACATCGTGGACACCTTGGGTCGCCAGGATGCAGCGCATGGACGCCACCGCCATACGACTCGTCGCTGCCGATCATCCCAGCCTCGACGGCGCGACTCAGCGGTTCGCACAGGAGCTCCGCGAGGAACGCCGGTTCTTCGGCCAGGCCGCCCGCGATGTCACCAAGCCCTTCCCGTCGGTGATCACCGAGGTCACCCGCACCGACGGGTTCCGCATGGCCCTCGTCGAGGGCGACCGCATCGTCGCCCTGGCCCGCGTCGACCGGTCGGGAACGGCGACCATGGCGGTCGTCGCCGACCGCCGGAACTCCGGCCTCGGCACCAACCTCCTCCGCGCCGTCGTGGAGCGCGCCCGCCGGCTCGGCTTCGACCGGATCGTGATGCCGGCCAGCTTCCGCAGCGCCGCCCTCGTCGACGTCGGCACCAGCCTCGGGGCCACCGTCGTCGACCTCGGGCGCGGCCGGATCGATCTCATCTTCGACGCTCGCAGTGGCCACGCCACGGTGAGCGCCTGATCCAGGTCGGCGGGCACGCCTGCTGTGCCGGACCTGGTCGCAACCCCTCGGCGACCAGGCTGGGACCAGGCGGCCCGCCGGCCTGCGAGGCCGCACCCCACCCCGCGCTCCCCCTGCCCCCACCGATGAGCGAACCTCCGCCATCCCGGAACCTCACTCATCCGAGCCGGGGACGGCCCCACCGATGAGCGAACCTCCGCCATCCCGGAACCTCACTCATCCGAGCCGGGG
>CAYGLH010000045.1:0-1164 GCA_964350535.1 uncultured Ilumatobacteraceae bacterium | reverse complement strand
ACGGCCCCACCGATGAGCGAACCTCCGCCATCCCGGAACCTCACTCACCCGAGCCGGGGAACGGCTACAGCACCTTGGAGCCGTACATCTCCCCGAGGGGGTCGGAGATGAGCTCGATGCGCTCCCCGTCGGGACCGGCGAAGTAGATCGACCGGTCGGCGACCTCCATCGTCTCCACCCCCGCCGCGTCGAGGTCGGCGCGGAGCCGCAACCAGTCGTCGCGAGCGACCGAGATCGCCAGGTGATGATGGCCGCCGAGCACTTCGGCGTAGTCGTCGAGCCCCAGTCCGGGGAAGTCGAAGAAGGCGAGGGCGTTCCCGTTGCCGATGTCGAAGAAGAAGTGCGTCGAACCCGGGTAGTCACGGTTCTCGAACAGCTCGGTCAACGGGAAGCCGAGAAGGCCCTGGTAGAAGTCGATCGTCCGCTCGACGTCCGAGGACAAGAGCGCCTCGTGATGCACACCGCGTCCGGTCGACGCCGGACGTTCGCCCGACGGCGCCAAGTGCTTGGCACGCAGTGCGTCCCATTCCTCCCGGCGATCGGGATGATCCCCGTCGCGCTCCGTCCCGAACCTCGGCTCCTCTGCCATGCCCACAGTCTCCCACCGAAACCTGCGGTGAGCGTCGCGCTCAGCGCGACATCCGAACCAGAGAACCGAACGGCCCCAACCCATCCCGAAATTTGCGGTGAGCGTCGCGCTCAGCGCGACATCCGCACCAGAGAACCGGGAGGCCGGACGTCAGGTGGCGTCGAGGTGGCGGAGCAGCCCGTCGAGGGCCGCGGCGTAGCTGTGCTCGCCGAACCCGCCGACGACGCCGAGGCACACACCGGACAACAGTGAGCGATGCCGGAACTCCTCGCGGGCGTGGACGTTCGACAGGTGCGTCTCCACCACCGGGATGCCGATCGCCGCCACCGCATCGCGCAGTGCCACACTCGTGTGGGTGTAGGCGCCGGGGTTGAAGATCACCCCGTCGGCCCAGGTGCGGGCGTCGTGCAGCCGGTCGATCAGCTCACCCTCGTTGTTCGACTGGGCCGCGGTGATCTCGGCGCCGCGCTGGCGCGCCAACTCCCCCAACCCGGCGACGATGTCGTCCAATGTCGCCGACCCGTAGACGTCGGGCTCGCGGGTCCCCAGCAGGTTGAGGTTCGGGCCGTTGAGCA
>CAYGLH010000044.1:0-16158 GCA_964350535.1 uncultured Ilumatobacteraceae bacterium | reverse complement strand
CCCAGCGCCGCGCCGCTAGCCTCGATCGACGGAACGGTGGCAGAGTGGACGATTGCAGCCGCCTTGAAAGCGGCCGACCTTCACGGGTCCGGGGGTTCGAATCCCTCCCGTTCCGCTCGGTGCCCGCGCACTCGCGACGGCCCCGCGATCAGGCGCTGATCGACAGCGCGTCGAGCTCGTCCGCGAACTTGTCGATCGCGGCGTGACGCCGTGTCGGCACGTGCTCCTGCGGCGGGTCGGCTGCTCGGTAGTTCTTGAGCACCTGCCGGGCGATGGTGACCTTGTGCACCTCGTCGGGTCCGTCGTAGATACGCGCCGCGCGAGCATGGCGGTACATCGACTCCAACGGGAGGTCGGTCGTGTACCCCAGGCTCCCGTGGATCTGGATCGCCCGATCGATGACGTTGTAGAGGACCTTGGCTCCCCAGAACTTGATCACGGCGATCTCCACACGGGCATCGCTGTAGTGCTTGCCGGCAGCGTGCAGCTGGTCCATCTTCCACGCCGCCTGGAGGGTGAGCAGTCGGGCCGCTTGGCGTTCCGCATAGCTCTCGGCGACCCAGTCCTGGATCATCTGCTTGTCGGCGAGGATCGATCCGTGCGTGTAGCGGGTCAACGCTCGCTCACACAGCATGTCGAACGCCCGCTTCGACTGGCCGAGCCAGCGCATCGCGTGGTGGATGCGGCCCGGACCGAGGCGCTTCTGGGCGAGGGCGAACCCCTGGCCGATGCCGTCCGCCCCACCGACGACGTTGTCGAACGGTACGCGGACATCGTCGTAGATGATCTCGGCATGGCCGCCCGGCTCACCGGTCCGGTGGTCGGGATCGCCCATCGTCGGGACGTCGCGAACGATGTTCACACCCGGGGTGTCGGTCGGCACGATGATCATCGAGAACGACTGGTAGGCGTGGGTGTCCTCGTCGCCGGTCCGCACCATCACCAGCAGGAAGTCGGCGATCGATGCGTTCGACGAGAACCACTTGTGCCCGTTGATCACCCACTCGTCGCCGTCGCGCACCGCCGAGGTCGACAGCAAGGTGGGATCGGCGCCGGCGCCCGGCTCGGTCATCGAGAAGCACGAGCGGATCTTGCCGTCGAGCAGCGGCTGCATCCATTGCTCCTTCTGCTCCGGCGTGCCGCCGACGGCGATCAGCTCGGCATTGCCCGAGTCGGGAGCGTTGTTCCCGAAGATCGACGGCGCCAGCGCGCACTGCCCGAGGATCTCGTGCATCAGGCCGAGCTTGACCTGGCCGAACCCGAGACCGCCCATGTCCGGTGGGAGGTGAGCCGCCCACAAGCCCTGCTGCTTGACCTCCTCCTTGAGGGGGGCGGTGATCCGGTCGTAGACCACCCGACCCTCAGCGCTGCGGAACTCGGTCGCGAGCGTCTCGAGCGGGATGATCTCGTCGCGGACGAACCCTTCCATCCAGTCGAGCTTCTCCTGAAACTCCGGGTCGGTCTCGAAATCCCATGCCATGGAACTCTCCTTGTGTCTAGGTGGCTGCGACGCGCAACTCGCGGTCGAGTTGCCCGGCCAGCCGCTGGAACATGTCGCCGGTGTCGAGACAGCCGTCGAAGCCGGCGTGGCGCAACTTGATGGTGCTGTTGACGATCGGCGCGGGACGCGGAGCACCGGCGAGGTACTCCGCCGATCCCAGCACCAGGTCGGCGTAGACGAGCGAGTTGGCGCCGACGTGGTCGACGACCCCGACGTCGGCGTCCGGTTCACCGCCCGCTCCGGAACGATCGACGAGCGCCGCCCACACATCCGCGTGCCGCGGGATCCACTCGGCGAGCAGCACCGGCCGGTGCTGCCCGACCGGCATGCCGAGTGCGTCGGCGATGTCCGGCCAGACGCCGTCCCAGGTGAACACGTCACCGTTGGTGACGTTGAAGGCTTCGCCGTCGACGTTCGCCGCGGTCGCCACCCACACCAGCACGTCGCCGATCACCGCGGCATCGACCGCCTCGCGGATCAGATCGCCGAACGCCCCGGGGAAGTGCAGCGGCTCGCCGAGCTCGCGCTGCAGCGCCCCGTAGACGGCCAGGGCGACCATCGGGTTCATGTTGTTGCCAGCCGCCGTGCCGTACACGAAGGTGGGGCGCAACGTGGTGTACCTGAAGCCTGCGCCATCGCGCTGCAACTGCTGCACGTAGCCCTCCTGCTCGAAGTAGAAGTTGCGGTGCGGCCGGCGTGGTGTGCGCTCCCGCAGCGGCATGTGGATCCCGGACATGCCGAGGTCGGGGTGGTGCAGGCCGTACGCCTTGGTGCCGTGGAGCAACGAGATGTGTTCGAGTCCTGAGGCGCGTTCCACCAGCGGCCCGATGATGTTGGCCGCCATCAGCGCGTTGCGATCGATCATGTCGTCGTCGGTCCACCGGGGAACAGCCCGTGGCTCTCCTGGAGCGCGGCGTACACGACGTGGGTGCAGTCGTCGTGGCGCTCGGCGAACTCGGCGCACGCGTCGGCGTCGAGGAGGTCGATCGGTTGCCAGTCGACACCGGCGATCTCCACCTTGCGCCGCGAGACGCCGACGACGTCCCAGCCGGCGGTGGCGAACCGCTCGGCCGCCGCATGCCCGACGACGCCCGACGCGCCGATGATGATGACCTTGCCGGTCATCGATCAGCCACCGAGTCGCTCCGCGAGGTCGTCGCGGATGTTCCGCTTGAGGATCTTGCCACTGACGTTCTTCGGGATCTCGTCGACGAAGAACACCGACTTCGGCGACTTGAAGCCGGCCAACCGATCGCGGCACGTGGTGATGATGTCGGCCTCGGTCGCCGATGCTCCGTCGCGCAGGACGACCACGGCGGTCACGCGCTCGCCCCACTGGGGGTCGGGCACGCCGACGACGGCGGCCTCGGACACGGCCGGGTGGGTGTACACGACCTCTTCGACCTCGCGCGAGTACACGTTCTCGCCGCCGGTGATGATCATGTCCTTCATCCGGTCCACGATGTAGAAGTAGCCCTCCTCGTCGCGCCGGGCCATGTCGCCGGTGTGGAACCAGTCGCCGTCGAACGCGTTGCTGGTGCCCTCCTCGTTACGGAAGTACCCGGTCAACACCTGTTCGGCCTGCACGATGATCTCCCCGACCACGCCCGGCGGGCACTCGTCGCCGTTCTCGTCGACCACCTTGACCTGGGCGAGGCACATCGGCCGCCCGCAGGCGGCGAGCAGGTGCTCGTCGCCCTCGGTCGCCCGCACGTGGGCGTCCTTCGGGTGGTTGAGCACGTTGCCGCCGAGCTCGGTCATGCCGAAACCGGCGTACACGACCAGTCCGCAGCGCTTGATCGCCGCCTTCAACACCTCGACGGGCATCGCCGCCGCGCCGTAGCCGAGCGATGTCACCGTGCCGAGGTCGTACTCGTCGATCTTCGGATGCTGGAGCAACATGTTGAGCATGGTCGGCGCCATCGCCGAGCTGGTGATGCCGTAGCGATCGACCAGCTGCATCCACGACTCGGGCTCGAACGCCGGCACCAACACGATCATCCCGCCGCGCAGGAAGTTGACCGAGACCGAGTATCCGGACACGTGGCACAGGGGAAAGGCGACGAGCGCCCGTTCGTCGGGCGACGGCTGGTACTCGATCACCGACTCGATGGCGGCCATCACCAGGCTGCGGTGGCTGAGCATCGCCCCCTTCGGGAACCCGGTCGTGCCACTCGTGTAGATCAACCACGCCGTCGAGTCCTCGTCGACGTCGACCGTCGGCGCCGTCTGGGGGGCCGAGCCGACGAAGTCGGCATACGCGATCTGCCCCTCGCGCGGCGTGCCGATCACGATGACCGTGCGGATGGACGGGACGTCGCCGAGCACCGGCTCGATGAGGTCCAGGTAGCTCTCCTGCACGACCAGCGTCGAGGTCTCGGCGTTGGCCAGGATCCACGCCCATTCCTTGGGATTGAGCCGGTAGTTGAGGAACGTCAGCGCCATCCCGGCGGCAGGCACGCCGTAGTAGCACTCGACGTACTCCGGGAGGTTCTCCGCCAGGATCCCGATGCGGTCGCCCGGTTCGGCCACCTCCGCCAAGGCGTTGGCGAGCTGGTTGACGCGGCGCCCGAGCTCACCGAAGGTGACCTCCCGATCGGCGGACGAATCGATGATCGCGACGCGCTCCGGCGTCTTCGAAGCGTTGATCCGGACGATGTCGTTCAACAGCACGGTAACCCCCAGGCCCCTCGGTTCTGCTCGGAGTTGACGTTGATGTCAACTCTGATCCAGACTCTGGTCGGCTCGGTCGATCGTTGTCAAACCGAAGCCGGATCAGCTGCCATCGCGGCGAACGGAGGGATCACAGTGGGGAACGAGAGCGGATCGACGGGGCGCGTCCAGCCCTTCCCGACCGATGGGGTCGAGCGCGACGAGCAGGGGATCCTGCGCTACACCGCGCTCCCCGAATCGCTCGTGCACGTCCTGCGCGCCGCCGCCGAGGCCGAACCGGACACGGAGGCATTGGTCGAGATCGGCGGCGAACGCGTCACGTACCGGCAGTACTGGGACCGGTCGGCGCGCGTCGCCGGCGGGCTGCGCGACGCCGGCATCGAGCACGGCGACCGGGTGGCCATCCTGCTGCCGAACGGCAACGACTGGGCGTACGCCTTCTTCGGCATCCTGATGGCGGGCGGTGTCGTCGTGCCGGTCAACACCCGATTCGCGCCGCCCGAGATCGAGTACGTGCTGACCGACTCCGGGGCGAAGGTGGCGATCAGCCCCGACGAACCCCTCCCTGATGGTGAGCCGTACGTGTTCGACCCGGCGCCGTCCGATCTCGCCGGGATCTTCTACACGAGCGGCACCACCGGGTTCCCCAAAGGGGCGATGACCACCCAGGAGAACTTCCTCTCGAACTGCGAGACGTGCTGCAGGGTGATCGGCATCGACGACCCGCCGTCGTTCCGCAACCTCATCTCCGTCCCGATGTTCCACGTCACCGGCTGCAACAGCCAGCTGCTGCTGACGGCCTACCTGCGCGGCACGACGCTGATCATGCCGGCCTTCGACCCGCAGACGTTCCTCCGAACCGTCGTCGACGAACGGGTCAACGTCGTGACGTCGGCCCCGGCGATCCTGTGGCTGGCAATGAACCAGGAGAACTTCGCCGACTTCGACATGAGCGGCGTGGACTGGGTGACCTACGGCGGCGCGCCGACCGCGCCCGATGTGATCGCCCGGATCCGGGCGTCGTTCCCGAACGCCCAGCTCGGGAACGGGTTCGGCCTCACCGAGACGTCGTCGGTGTCGACGTTCCTGCCGGACGACTGGTGCGAGCGGCGCCCCGAGACGGTCGGGTTCGCTGCGCCGGTCGTCGATCTCGACCTCGCCGACACCGACCCCGACACCGGCGTCGGCGAGCTGCTGATCCGCGGTCAGAACGTCGTGGCCGGCTACTGGAACAAGCCCGAGCAGTCGGCCGAGACGTTCGTCGACGGCTGGCTGCACACGGGCGACCTGGCCCGCATCGACGACGAGGGGCTCGTCCAGATCGTCGATCGCATGAAGGACATGGTCAATCGCGGCGGGGAGAACGTGTACTGCGTCGAGGTCGAGAACGCACTCGTCCAGCACCCCGACGTGTTCGAGGTCGCGGTCATCGGCGTCCCCGACGCCATGATGGGCGAGAAGGTCGGCGCCGTGGTCGTGCCGCGCCCAGGGTCAACGATCGACGCGACCGGCTTGCGCGACTTCGTCGGCGACCTCCTCGCCGACTTCAAGGTGCCCCAGTTCGTCGCCGTTCGCGACGAACCACTGCCGCGCAACCCGGGCGGGAAGGTGCTGAAGCCACAGCTCCGCGAATCGACGGAGTGGGGCGACCAGTTGCGGTGACCCGGACGGCGACCGCCGGCCGGCCCGGCCGCCGTCAGGCGTTCCCGTCGTCGGCGATGTTCGCCATGATCGTGCCGTCGCGGTAGTAGCGGCGGTGCCAGATGCCGGTGCCGTCCTCGTCGTCGACCGGCATGCGCCACGTCGTCACCTTGCTCCCCGCGAGGGGCACGGCGAGCAGCGCCCGAGGTTGGTCGATCGTGTTCTCGACGTACTCGTCGGCCTGCTCCTGCGGCACGTACCGGTACGCGATCTCGCGGTAGAGGTCGCGCCAGTCGTCGTCGGCGCCGACGTCGTGGACGAACGTCGCAGTGCCCTGGACGGTGACCTTGCGGTACGGCAGCGGCTCCTCGTCGATCGACAACCCCACTCGCGCATCGCGGCGGAGATTGGCGAGGAACACCGACGCCTCGCGCGGCGTGAACAGGATCTGCCCGTCGCGGTGGATGAACCAGGTCGGGACGACGCGCGGCATCCCGTCGTCGTCGACGGTGCCGATGCGCACCAGCACACCCGGTTGCTCCAAGAACTCGGCGAGTTCGGTGTCGTCCAGTCGTGGCATGTCGAGCCTCTCGATCGTGTCGTGCGGTTGTTCAGAACAGGTCCCAGTAGCTGTCGCGCTGACGCATCTCCTCGACGGTCTCCTCGAGGATCACCCGCCCCGACCGCATCACGTACACACGGTCGAGGATCCGCAACGCCGCGCCGACGTTCTGTTCGAGCAGCAGCACCGCCAAGCCCTCCTCGTCCGCGAGGCGGCGGATCAGCTCGAAGATCTCGTGGACGATCACCGGCGCCAGGCCCAGCGACGGCTCGTCGAGCATCAGCAGCTTCGGGCTCGTCATCAGCGCGAGCCCCAAGCTGACCATCCGCTGCTGGCCGCCGGACATCGTGCCCGCCAGCTGCTCCTGACGCTCGCGCAGCACGGGGAAGAGATCGTGGACGAGGTGCAGGCGCTCCTCGCGCTTGACGTGGTCGCGCTCCACCGCGCCGCCGAGCAGCAGGTTGTCGCGCACGGTGAGGTCGGCGAACACGAAGCGCTCCGACGGGATCAGCGCCATGCCGGCGTTGACGTTGGCCTGCGACCCCGCCCTGGTGACATCCTGGCCCTGGTAGGTGATCGTGCCCGACTTCGCCGGGTTCGTGCCCAACACCGCGGAGATCGTGGTGCTCTTGCCGCTGCCGTTGTGGCCGAACACGCCGACGATCTCGCCGGGCTTCACGTTCATCGCCACGTCGAACACGACCGTCTTGCGGCCGTATCCCGCGTGCAGTCCGTCGATCTCGAGGATCGGCTCGTCCGACGCGGGGCGTCGAGCGTCGGTCATCACATCAGCGTCCAAAGTAGGCCTCCGCGAGCTCGGCGGATCCGGTGAGCTCGTCGATCGAGCCCTGGGCGGTGATGCGCCCGAGATCCATGAAGTAGGCGTGGTCGGCGAGTCGACTCACGACGTGCAGGTTGTGTTCGACGATGCACACCGTGCGCCCCTGGTCGCGCACCGCCTCCACCATCTGCAGGGTCGTCTCGACCCATCTCGTGTCGATGCCCGATGCCGGCTCGTCGAGCAACAGCACCGGTGCTTCCGTGGCGAGGAGACGCGCCAGCGAGATCAGCTTCGACTGGCCGTACGACAGCGCTCCGGCGGGCACGTCGGCGAAGTCCGCCATGCCGACGAACTCGAGCCAGCGCATCGCCCGTTCGCGCGTCTCGGCCTCGCACCGACCCGGTGCCCGGCCGCCGAAGTACAGCTGCCAGAAGTCCTCGCCGTCCTGGTCCTGCACGGCCATCATCACGTTCTGGAGGCAACTGATCCGAGCGATCAGCCGGACGTCCTGGAACGAGCGGACGACACCCATGCGAGCGATCCGATCGGGGCTGAGGCCGACCAACTCGACGCCGTCGAGGGTCACCGAGCCGGCGTCCGGCGGGATGAACCCGGTGAGCAGGTTGAAGACCGTCGTCTTGCCGGCGCCGTTCGGCCCGACCAGCGCGGTGATCGTGCCCTTGCGGAGATCGATGTCGAGGTTGCTGGCGGCGGTGACGCCGCCGAACATCTTCGTGATCCCCCGCGCCGACAGCACGATCGGCGACTCCTCCCAGCGCACGTGGCGTTCGGCGACCGAGAGCGCCGGCGACACGTCGTCGCCGCCGACGAACTCGGGTTCCCAGTCGTCGTCGGCGAGCATCTCGTTGCGTCCCGCCGCAGGGCCGTGCCGGAGTCGCTGGAGGAACGAACCGTCGTCGCCGGAGAACGCGAACCGGAGCCTGCGCAGCGGGTGCGACCCCTCCGGGATCGCACCTTGGGGCCGGAGCAACATCAGCGCGGCCAGCGTGAGGCCGTAGATGATCAACTGGACGACACTCGCCGTCGAGGCCTCGAGGTTGATCGTGTTGCGCAGCAGCGGCTCGAGCAGGACGACGATGATGCTGCCGAGGATCGAGCCCCAGAGATTGGCCATCCCGCCGAAGATCACGATGGCGAAGAGGGTCAACGCGAACGGGAACCCGAACACGCCCGGGGTGGCGAGCCGGAGCCATCCCGCATAGAACGCTCCGGCCAAACCCGCCATCGCCGAGGTGATGCCGAACACGGTGAGCTTGAAGGCGAACACGTTCTTGCCCATCGCCTGCACGGCGGTCGGGTCCTCGCGGATCCCCTTGAGCACACGTCCGTAGGCGCTCTCCCCCATGCGGTGGCACGTGACGAAGATCAGCGCCAGCATCACGAGTGACGGGATCACCCAGTCGCCCGGGCGACTGAGCTCGAACCCGAAGATGTTCGCCTTCGGGAGCCCGATCAGCCCGTACGTGCCGCCCAGCTGGGAGAACGTGGACAGCACGCCGAGGATGACGAAGGCCACGGCGAGCGTCAGGAGGATCAGGTACTCGACGGTGAGCCGCATCGCCGGCAGGGCCAGGATGAACCCGGCGACCAGCGCCAGCACGAGCCCGGCCAGCGCTCCGACGAGGAACGGCCAGCCGTGCACCGAGGCGGTGTAGCCCATCGTGTACCCGCCGATCGCGCCGAAGGCCGCGTGGGCCACCGACACCTGCCCGGCGTAGCCGAGCAGCAGGTTCAAGGAGACGGCGAAGCCGGAGTAGATGAGGATTTGGACGAGGTAGTTGAGCCAGATCTGCACGTTGTCCTCCGCTCAGCTCTTCGACGCCTGGAGCTTCGGCATGCGGAGCTTGGTGTACGTGCCGGACTGCTTGAACGACATCCAGGACAGGTAGCCGACGAGCAGTACGAACACCGCCGTCTGGGTCCACCGGACGGACAACCACATCGACGACCACTGTTCGATCAGCGCGACGCCGATGCCCGTGAGGAACACCCTGATCGGCGAGCTCGCAGTGCCGGCGAGGAAGGCGACGACGAACCCGAAGATGACCGGGCGGGTGCCCATCCCCGGCTCGACGGCGAACTGCAGGCCGTTCCAGACGGCCGCGACGCCGGCGAGGAACGTGCCGATGCCGAACACGATGATGTAGACGTGTGAGGAGTTGATCCCGATGGTGCGGGCCAGATCGGGGTTCGACCGCGTCGCCCGGACCATCCGCCCGAGCGGGGTGTACCGGAGGAGCGCGGCGAGGCCGACCGCCAGCGCCGTGTAGGTGATCAGCTGGTACACGTCGAAGTTCAGGAACGTCACGTCGCCGAGCGTCCACCGCTCTTGTGACGGCCCGAAGTACGGCTGGCTCGACGAGCTCCAGAGGAGACGGATCAGGTTCTCGAGGGCGATGCCGATGCCGAGCGAGGCGACGAAGATGGCGAGCAGCGCGTTGTCGCCGGCCATCCTGGCGAGCGGTTGGTAGAGCGCTCGCTCGAGCAGACAACCGAGTGCGGTGACGACGAGGATGCCGGCGATCGCGGCGATCCAGAAGGGCAGCGTGACGTCGATGAACGGCGGGAACAGCCCACGGTCCAGGAACGTGTACGCCATGTACGCGGCGAGCGTGTAGAACGCGCCGTAGGCGAAGTGGAAGCGTCCGGTGACGCCGAGGATCATCGCCAGGCCGACACCGAGGATGCCGTACGCAGAGCCGCGGAAGATGCCGTTGGCGGTGAGTTGGGAGAACGTCTCGAAGTTGACGACAGCAAGATGCAAGGGGGGACCTCTCGGCCAGGGCGGGCCGGCACCTCCTGATGAGGTGCCGGCCCGCGATGGATCAGCGGATGGCGACGATCACTCGGCCATCTGGAAGTCGACGGCTTCGAGGTCGAAGTAGGCGTGCGGTGTCACCTCTCCGTTCTCGTAGGTGAAGATGCCCATCGAGCGCTCGGTGACCGAGTGCGTCTCGAGGTCGAGCGTCTTGCTGCCCGGCCCGGACTCGTCGCCGCCGTAGACGCTGAGCAACGTCGGGTTCTCCTGGAACGCCGCGTCGAGGTTGGGTCCGGTGATCTCCTGGCCGGCGTCGCAGACCCGGCGCACGAGATCCCACAGACCGAACAGGTCCTCGTAGTAGTTCGCCGCGTAGAAGTCCGGCGGCTCACCGTACGCCTCCTCGAAGGTCTGCACGAAGTGCTCGGCCCACGGGTTGGTCGGGTTCGCCGGGTCGAAGAAGTCGTAGGCGAACGTGTAGCCCTCCTCGAACGTCCCCTTCGACGCGTTGATCCCGTCGGGCGTGAACTCGAACCCGATCACCGTGGCCTCGATCCCGGCGGTCTGGGCCTGGTTGATGAACGAGCCGATGTCCTGGCCGTACATGCTGGCGAACAGGATGTCCGGCTCGTTGGCGGTGATCTTCGGCAACACCTGCGAGTAGTCCTGTGACCCGACCGGGGTCAGCTCGTACAAGCCGTTGTGCTCGTAGCCGGCATCGGCGACCTTCGCCAGGATGTCCTCCTTGATGATCCCGTTCGACGGCTCACCGATATCCCAGCCGACGAGGCCGACGGTGGTGGCGTCGGGCTGCGTTTCCTGGAGGTATTGGAACAGACCGGGGATGGGGTCGTTCGGCGTGATCGCCCGCGTGCCCCAGAAGAACGGCTGACCCTGCGCGAAGATCGAGGTGCCGCCACCGCCGTCGAGCGTGAACATCTCGTACTCGGCGGTGCCGGGGAGCATCGCCCCGAGGTCGTCGACGTACGACGCGACCTTCACCTGGTAGCCGGCCTCGCCGAGCTCGGTCATGGCCTGCTGCCCAGCGGCGGCATCGCCCGACTTGTGGTCCTTGTACTCGATGGAGAACACCGGCCCGCCGGCGGCTTCGATCTGTTCCGCCGCGAGGTCGAGCCCACGGCTCATCGTGGTCCCGTAGAACGAACCCGGACCGGTCAGCGCGAGGACCGCACCGACCTGCACCTCTTCGCCCCCGCAGGCCTCCGACTCGGCATCGAACCCGACGAGGGCCCGGACGTCGCCGTCGCCGCCGCCCGAGTCACCGGCGTCGCCGCCGTCATCGCCCGAGTCGCCGCCGTCGTCGGCCGCCTCGGAGGACTCGCTGCCGCTGTCCTCCGACGCTGCCGGCGCGTCGGTCGCTGCGGACGTGTCGCCCGAGGAATCGTCGTCGTCATCGTCGCCGCAGGCCACCAGGCCCACCGCCAGTGCGACGGCCGAGAGCGCTGCGATCGCTCTGCGATCGAAGCGGCGGCTCCCGGCCCTGGAATCGTGTGTGTACACGCTGTCCCCCTTCTCCATGAGGTTGTTCATGAGTGTCGACGTCCCCGCCGGCCCCACAGCTCGGTGGTGGTCGGGTGGCGGCGCCTGTTTCCCCAAGTTGACATCGGTGTCAACTATCTCTGAGGTTGTGTAGCAGCGGTTGACGGGCAGGTGCGAGGCGGAGGGATGCGCCGGCCCGTCGGACCGCTCAGGTATCGAGGTGATTGAGCTTGACCCCGGGTCGCGGCCACTGCGTCTTGAGCAGCTTGCCGGTGGCCGAGATCGTGATGTAGGCCGTCGAGAGGTCGGGCCCACCGAAGGTGACGTTGGTGGTGAGCGGGTCGCCGGTCGCGACGAAGTCGACCAGCTCGCCGTCGGGCGAGATCACCGAGACCCCACCGTTGACGAGCGTGGCGACACAGACGTTGCCGGCGCTGTCGACGCCGAGCGAGTCGAGCAGCTGCAGGCCCGGGAACCCGTACAGGCATTGCGAGCTGTCGAGGACACCGACCTCGGCGACCTCGCCGGGGCCCGTGATGTCTCGCTGGAGGATGCGGCCGTTCCACGTCTCGGCCCAGTACAGCTTGGTGCCGTCCGGCGAGAGCCCGATGCCGTTGGGATCGCGGGCGGGATGCACGATGTCGCGGATCTCGGATCCGTCGGCCTTGGCGTAGTAGATGCTGGGCACGTGGTAGAGGCGCTTGTCGGCCTCCTCGAGGCCGTGGTCGGTGAAGTAGAAGCCACCGTGCGCATCGAAGACGAGGTCGTTCGGCGCGCCGAGCGGGATGCCGTCACACTCCGTGTAGAGGTCCGTGACCTCTCCGGTGTCGATGTCGACGGTCTGGATGCGTCCACCGATGTACTTCTCCGGCGTCACGGCGCCCGGGAAGGTCATCCCCTCGAGCTCGGTCTCGGTGAAGCGGCCACCGTTGTTGCACAAGAAGACCTTGCCCCCCGGACCCATCGCCGCGCCGTTCGGTCCACCGGGGATCTCGGCGATCGTCTCCGTGGTGCCGTCCGGGAGCACGCGGGTGAGCCGCGGCCCGAACATCTCGACCAGGATCACGGACCCGTCGGGCATCGCGATCGGACCCTCGGGGAACTTCAGTCCCGATGTGACTTCGATGAGCTCGCTCATTGCTGAGTACCTCGCTTCTAGGTGGGCTGGTTGGTTGCTGGATCGGTGCTGGGGGTGATCGGTCGACCGAGCTCGCTCCAGTCGTCCCACGGCTGGTCGCGCTGGGCGTAGCCGACGCTGGCGCTGTAGCCGCCGTCGATCGGGATGACCGTCCCGGTGACGAAGCTGCTGGCATCGGAGGCGAGGAAGAGGAACGGTCCGACCAGCTCGTCCAGCTCTCCGAGGCGGCGCATCGGCGTGCGGCTGCGCATCCAGTCCGCCATCCCCGAGTCCTCGAGCAGCGAGCGGGTCATCTCCGACATGAAGAAGTTCGGCGCCAGGGCGTTGACCCGCAGATTGCGGTCGCCCCATTCGCACGCCAGCAGCTTCGTCAGGTTGTTCACGCCGCCCTTCGCCGCGAAGTAGCCCGCAGTTCGGTTCTCGGCGCCACCCATCCCGAAGATCGAGGACAGGTTGATGATGCTCCCGCCTCCGCCGGCGAGCATCGTCGGTGCGGCGGCCCGCGTCATGAAGAACAGCCCGACGAGGTCGGTCTTGACCATCTGCTCGAAGGTCTCCGGCTCGACGTGTTCGGTGCGGATCAGGCGATCGTCGGCCCAGCCGGCGTTGTTCACCAGGATGTCGATGCCACCGAGCTCCCGGTTGGCGGTGTCGACGACCGCAGCGCAGTCGTCGTACGAGCAGATGTCGCCGGTCGCGACGATGGCGCGGCGGCCGATCGCTTCGACAGCGGCGGCGGTCTCGGCCAACTTGTCGGCCGAGCGAGCGGTGAGCACCACGTCGGCGCCCGCTTCTGCGAGGACCGTCGCGAACAGCGCACCGAGGCCGTACGACGCGCCCGTGACAATGGCACGTTTGCCCTCGACTCGGAACCGCTGTTCCACCGTTTACCCCCTCAGGTCCGACGCCGCCCCTCGGCGCCGGAGCGATCCAACCGCAAAGTTGACGTCGTTGTCAAGTTGGAGCGTGGATCAGTCGGAATTTTCTGACGCGGTGGTCGGAAACTCCGTGTCGACCGACATCCCGAGCGCCTGCACCCAGAGTCGCGAGAGGTTCGCGACGGCGGCATCCATCTCGAAGTCGCCGTCGAGCACGAACCACACGTACGCGAACCGGTCGACCATCGAACCGAGGGCGCTCGCCGCATAGCGCGGGTCGAGGGCGGCGTCGACGACGCCGGCGCGCTGCCACCGGCTGATCGCCGCCGTCGAGCGGTCGACGAACGCCAACCGCATCTCGCGCCGGATCTCGAACAGCTCCTCGTTGAATAGGGCCACCTGCTCCAGCACGGCCATCATCCGGGCGTTGCGATGGTACGACTCGAGGTACCGCCGGTTGGCGTGCTCGATCCGTTCGAAGGGACGGTTCGGTCCTCGCGGTTGCACGCGCTCGGGAGCGTCGTCGGCGTTCGACTCGCCGGACCGCTCGGCCAACATCTCCCGTTGCATCTCGTGGGCGACCTCGCGGAAGATCGCCTCCTTGGTGGTGAAGTACGTGTAGAAGGTGCCGTACGCCACGCCGGCGGCAGCCGCGATGTCGGTGATCCGCGCATCGTTGAACCCGTCGGACTCGAAGATCTCCCGCGCCGCCGCCACCAGCTTGGCCCGGGTGACGCGACCGCGATTGGTGCGCGGCACCTTCTCCGCACCGTCGGCTGGACGGCCGTCGTCACTCATGGTCGGCGGAGATCGGGCACAGGGCGCGCGCAGAAGTTGACACAGGTGTCAAGTTAATCGGATACTGCCTGGCGTCCAACGAGCATGGAAAGGGGATCCATCATGACCGACTTCCGCGAGATCGGCCAACGCTTGAGCAACTGGGGCCGGTGGGGTGATGACGACGAACGGGGCACGATCAACACGATCACCCCGGAACGGGTCGCCGCGGCGGCCGCGTTGGTGAAGACGGGCAAGATCTTCGATCTCGGCATCCCCTTCGACGGCGACGGGCCACAGCCGGGCGGCGGTCGGATCAATCCGGTGCGCCTGATGTCCGAGACCGGGGCGGGTCAGGACTTCCCCGGCGCCTTCCACTACGCCGACGACTTCGTCTTCATGCCACTCCAGGCGGCGAGCCAGTGGGACGGCCTCGCACACGTGTACTACGACGACACGCTCTACAACGGCTATCCCGCGTCCGATGTCACGCCGCACGGCGCGGCGCACTGCTCGATCGACAAGATGGCCAAGGGGATCGTCGGTCGTGGTGTGCTGCTCGACATCGCCCGGTACCGCGGCGTCGATTGGCTCCCCCTCGGCGAGGTGATCACGCCCGACGATCTCGACGGCGCGGCGCAACGCCAGGGCGGCGTCGAGATCGGGCCCGGCGACATCCTGTTCTTCCGCACGGGCTGGCGGAAGAAGTTCCTCGCCGACGGCGACGCCACCGGCTTCATGGAGGGTGAGCCCGGCCTCGGACTGGCCTGCTGCGAGTGGTTGCGCGAGCGCGACGTGGCCGCGGTGGCGTCCGACAACTGGGCGATCGAGGCGATCCCCGCGGAGCTCGACGACGAGCTGCTGCCGGTCCACATGATCCTGATCCGCGACATGGGGATGACGCTCGGCGAGATCCTCGACCTCGAGGAGCTCGCCGAGGACTGCGAGTCCGACGGGGTGTACGAGTTCTTCGCCACCGCGCCCCCGATCAAGTTCACCCGCGCCGTGGGTTCGCCGATCAACCCGCTCGCGATCAAGTAGCCGACACCGACCTCAGACACACACGGAAACGGAGCAACCGACATGAATTTCGAGATCCCCGACGATCTCCAGGCGCTGCTGGACGAGCTGGACGAGTTCATCGACACGGTGGTCAAGCCCATCGAGGAGTCCGATGACAACATCCGGTTCTTCGACCACCGGCGCGAGGACTCGCGCACCGACTGGGAGCGCGGCGGGTTGCCGAACGCCGAGTGGGAAGCGCTGCTGCACCGGGTCAAGCGCCTGGCCGACGACGCCGGCTTCTACCGGTACCCGTTCCCCACCGAGTACGGCGGGCGCGAGGGCACGAACCTCGGGATGGCCGTGATCCGCGAGCACCTGGCCGTCAAAGGCCTCGGGTTGCACAACGACCTGCAGAACGAGCACTCGATCGTCGGCAACAACGTCGGGTTGCTGCTGATGGTCAACTACGGCACCGACGAGCAGAAGGCCGAGTGGGTCGACGACCTGGCCGAGGGGCGACGCGGCTTCGCGTTCGGGATCACCGAACCCGACCACGGGTCCGACGCCACCCACATGGAGACCACCGCCGTGCGCTACGGCGACGACTGGGTGATCAACGGCGAGAAGACGTGGAACACCGGCATCCACACCGCGCAGTACGACCTGATCTTCGCCCGCACCTCCGGCGAGGCCGGCGACGGCACCGGGATCACGGCGTTCCTCGTGCCGACCTCGGACCCGGGCTTCGAGATCGTGCAGTTCCTGTGGACGTTCAACATGCCCACCGACCACGCCCACATCAAGTTGACCGACGTGCGCGTGCCCCACTCGGCGATCCTCGGCCGCGATGGCAAGGGCCTCCAGGTGGTGCAGCACTTCTTCAACGAGCACCGCATCCGTCAGGCCGCGTCCAGCCTCGGCGC
>CAYGLH010000043.1:12364-16191 GCA_964350535.1 uncultured Ilumatobacteraceae bacterium | reverse complement strand
CGCGGATCAGATCCGCTCGATGATGGTGCCCGTGCCGAGGCCACCACCGCAGCACATCGAGATCAGGCCGTACTTGGAGTCGGTGCGCTCCAGCTCGTACAGGGCCTTGGTCAGGAGGAAGGCACCGGTGCCTCCGAGCGGGTGGCCGAGGGCGATCGCCCCGCCGTTGGGGTTCGTCTTCTCGAGGTCGGCGCCGACCTCCTTGGCCCACGCCAGCACCACTGAGGCGAACGCCTCGTTGATCTCGAACACGTCGATGTCGTCGATCGACAACCCGGTGCGCTCGAGCAGCTTCTGCGTGGCGTCGATCGGGCCGGTGAGCATCAGCACCGGGTCGACCCCGACCAGGCAGGTGTCGACGACGCGCGCTCGCGGCGTGAGGCCGAGCTCGTTCGCCTTGGCCTCCGTCATCACCAGCAGGCCGGCGGCGCCGTCGGAGATCTGCGACGAGTTGCCGGCGGTGTGCACGCCGTCTTCGCGGGTGGGTGGTGCCGGTGGGCTTGCCGTCCTCGTCGACATCGGGCGCCTCGACCGGCACGATCTGACCGGCGAAGCGGTCTTCCTCCCAGGCACGGATCGCCCGCTCCTGGCTGGCGAGGCCGAACGCGTCGGTGTCCTCGCGGGTGATCTCCCACTTGTCGGCGATGCGCTCGGCGCCCTCGAACTGGCTCGTCATCTCGTACTCGCTGAAGTACGGCGCCGGGATCGGGATGCCGAGGCCGAGCTGCTTGGCACCGCTGCTGCCGATCGGCACGCGGCTCATCGCCTCGACACCGCACCCGAGCGCGACGTCGACGACGCCGGAGCCGACCAGCGAGATGGCCAGGTTGGTGGCCTGCTGGCTGGAGCCGCACTGCGTGTCGATCGTGGTGGCCGGCACGGAGAGCGGGAGCCCGGCGGAGAGCCAGGCCGTGCGGGTGATGTTGAACGCCTGCTCGCCGGCCTGGCTGACGCACCCGCCGACGACCTGACCGACCTCGGTCGGATCGATCCCGGTGCGCTCGATGATCGCCTTCTGGACGATGCTGAGCACCTCGGCGGGGTGCATGGTGGACAGGCCGCCGTTCCGCTTTCCGATGGGGGTGCGGACGGCATCGACGATCACGACGTTTGACATGGCAAGAACTCTACGACGCGGGTGTCACGTCGCTTCAGCCGAGCCACGGCGTTTGCGGGACGGATCCAGGTCAGAGCACCGACGACATGTCCCGCAGACGCCGGAAACGGCGGTCAGTCGGGGATGCGGGTGAGGTGGGCTTCGAGGTGGTGGGTCATCGGCTCGCCGACGGCGGCCATCGCCAGCCGGTAGTGGAGCCCGTCGCCCTCGACCTCGATGTGCCGCTCGACGGCGGTGACCTGCTTGGCGGAGCCGCTCAGGCCGATCGAGGTCGACCGCAGCGCGAGCACGAGCTTGCCGCCGACCACGTCGAGCGTGCCTTCATCGAGCTCGGTGATCCCGGTGGGGTGGGCGAGGATCAGCTCGACCGTGCCGGGCGTCGGTCGTCGGAGATAGCCGGTCTCGGCGTGCAGCGGCCGTCCGCCATCGGCCGCGCGGGTGCGTTGCCCATAGGCGAGGAACGGTTTGCCCACGTGCCCGAAGGTGACCGATTCCAGATAGCCGAAGTCGTCGATCGTCGGATACTCGCCGGCGCCGGGCCCTTGCCACACGCCGAGCAGCGGCGCGAGGTCGGCGACGTCGGGATGCAGGTCGACGGCCATCTCCTCAACGTAGTGCGGACCGGTACGCCCCCGGCTCGCCGCGCTGCCCGACACGTCCGGGGCAGATGTCGGACGGATCGGGGTGGTACGCATGGGCGGGTGACCATCTCGTCGAACACCGCTCATCTCTACGACGCGCTGATCGCCGCGCCGCACGGCCACACCGGCGGCAACCGGTACATCCACGTGATCGGCACGACCGTGTTCGTCGACGACCGCCCCGCCGAGGACGGCTGGGTGCACCACGTGGTCGGTGTGGTCAATGGCGAGCTGTGGTGGGCCGTCGACGTCCCGCAGGAGGTCGAGGACCCGTCCTACGGTGCGGCGCTCGACCTGTTCAGCTACTTCGGCCGCTCCTCGGAGGCCGAGTGGATCGCCGCCGGACGGGCCGTGCAGGTGGTCGAGTGGGCCCGCACCCACCGGTTCTGCGGCCGGTGCGGCACGCCGACCGAACCCGCAACCGGTGAGCGCGGGCTCAGGTGTCCCGCGTGCGGTCTCATCGCCTACCCCAGGTTGGCGCCGGCGATGATCACGCTCGTCACCCGCGGCGAGCCCGGTCCGGGCCAGGAGGCGCTCCTCGCGCGCGGCGCCAACTTCCCCGGTCCGATGTACTCGTGCCTCGCCGGGTTCGTCGAGCCCGGCGAGAACCTCGAGGGCGCCGTCGTGCGCGAGGTGCGTGAGGAGGTCGGTGTCACCGTCGACGACGTGCGCTATCGCGGCAGCCAACCGTGGCCGTTCCCGCACAGCCTGATGATCGGCTTCCGAGCCGCGTACGTCGAGGGCGACCTCGTACTCGAGGAGTCCGAGATCGCCGACGCGCAGTGGTGCACCCGCGATGCGCTCCCGCAGATCCCGCCGGGCATCTCGATCGCCCGCAAGCTCATCGACGAATGGGTCGAGGAGGGCTGAGGTCGCGCCCGCCATCGAGCACCCGCTCAGCTCGCCTCGTCGAACCAGTCGATCGGCTGGAAGGCGTCGGGCACCTCGACCTCCCACCGCTCGAAGATGATCTGCCCGTCCGGCTCGAACACCTCGTAGCCGATCGAGACGACCGACCCGGGTCCGAGGTTGGGGTAGACCACCGTGACCGTCGACGAGCTGCCCGGTGGCGTGGTCGGGAGGTCGTAGACGAGCGGTTCGACCGTCGCTCCGTCGGCGTCCACTGCGTCCCGGGCGTCCATGCCGCCGTTGTTCGGCGAGTCGGCGCTGATGTCGTACTCCCACTCGACGACCAGGCAGGACGTGACCTCGGGGAGCTCGCGCACTTCGCCGCCGGGGCCGGTCGCTCCTTCCTCGACGGCCGCCGCACAGAACTCCGACTCGTCGGGACCTGGGGTGATCACGAACATGTTCATCCTGGTGTCCAGCGGGCCGTCGGTGAGCACCGGTCGCTCCTCGGTGGTGTTGACCCGGTCGGGGTCGTCGGCGTCCGCCCACACGACGGCACGGGCAGCTGCGACGGACTCGGGCGGCGCGGGCAGGTCGGTGCTCACGGGATCGTCGTCGTCGCCTCGCGGCAGGACGATGAGCCCGATGGCGAGGATCGCCACGAGCGCGGCCGCACCGGCCAGCAGCCAGCTGCGTCGGTGTCGAGGGGGATGCTTGCGTTCGGGTGACAACATGATGATCTCCGTCTCCTGTTCGGGCGCGGGAACGCTGATCCGCTCACGGATCGCCTCCCACGCGGTTGAAGATGGAGCGGAGCGCTCGGCGATCTCTGCGAGATCGCGCTCCAGCCGTCGGCTGAACCGGCTCATGCGTCCAGCTCCTTTCGCAGCGCGGCGAGACCTCGTCGGAGGTGCGAGCGCACGGTGGCCGCCGGGATGTCGGTGATCGCTGCGATCTCCGACGCCCGGTACCCGCCGTAGTAGCGGAGCACCACGGCGATGCGCTGGTCCTCGGTGAGCCGTCCGAGGACGTCCCACATCTCGCTTGCCTCCCTGCTCAGGTGCGACGGCGGGTCGGGTCGATGCGCTGACATCACCCGCCGCCGTCGGAGTGCTGAACGACACCGGCTCACGACCGCACTGCGGAGGTACCCACCCGGCGAGCGCAGCTCGTCGAGTCGGCGCGACACCTCGACGAAGCTGTCCTGGACGAGGTGTCGC
>CAYGLH010000043.1:5867-12354 GCA_964350535.1 uncultured Ilumatobacteraceae bacterium | reverse complement strand
GCTTCGGCGTCGTTCCCGACGAGCGTGAACGCCAGCCGCACCATCCCGACGTACTCGGTCCGGTACAGCGCCTCGAGGGCGCCGACGTCGCTGTCGGCATCCTCCCCTCGCCGTTTGCGCACTTGCTCCATCACCCCCAACGGCGCACGGGTCACTCGGAGTGTTGCACCGCCGCTGACATTTCCTCGCCGCCGCCGGTCAGCTTGTCGGCGAACCAGTCGAGGATGATCTCGGCGCGCTGCACCCGGTGCACGGGCGACCCCGAGCGGGACAGCTCGTGGTTCTCACCGGGGAAGCGATAGAAGTCGACCTCTTTGTGGCGCAGCCGCAGCTCCACCCAGAGCTCTTCGGCCTGGGCGATCGGGCAGCGCCAGTCCTCCTCCGAGTGGATCAGCAGCATCGGCGTGTCGATCTTCGCCGCCATGGTGGACGCCGACATCCGTACGTACTCGTCCGGTGCCTCCAGGTGGGTCACGCCGTGCTCGGACCGGAACGCCGTGGCGATGTCGCTCGAGTGCTCCATGGTGACGAGGTTGTTGGCCGCCCGCTCGGAGCAGATCGCGGCGAACCGCTCGCCGTGATGGCTCGCCAGCCACGTCGCCATGTACCCCCCGTACGAACCGCCGAGCATGCCCACGCGGTCCGGGTCGAGGAACGACCAGCGGGCGAACGCCCCGTCGAGCGCGGCGAGCACGTCGTCGACGTCCACCGATCCCCATCCGCTGCCCGGCGCGGTCGGGTGGAGCCTGCCGTTGATCGCCTGACCCCACGCCGTGTCCCGTCCGGCGCCGCCGCGCGGGTTGCAGCACAACACGACGAAGCCTGCGGCGGCCTGCATCTGGAACTCGTCGAAGCACCCCTCGCCGTACTGGGCGAACGGCCCGCCGTGCACGTTGAGGAGCAGGGGGTGCCTGGCCGTCTCGTCGAGATCGCCGGGACGCATCAGCCAGCAGTCGATGTCGTCGGTGCCGTCCGAGGTCGCCACGGTGAAGTGCTCCCATCCGAGCAGGTCGACGGCGTGTCGCTCGGCGACGGCGGTACGCCGGTCGTCATCGACGTAGACCTCGGCCGGACGGTCGACGACCGTGCGCGTCGTCACGATGGTCGAGCCGGCGGCGTCGAACGACGTCACCACCTGTCTCCCGCCCACGACGAGGACCGGCTCACCACCGGGGACCGACAACCGGTACACGTGCGTGCTCCCCCGATCATCACAGGTGGCGAGGATCGTGGCGTCGTCGACCCACCTCGGCGCGGTGCTGCAGTTCATCGAGGAGAACGTCCGGTCGAGCGCCGTCGAGATCCACCGGATCTGCGCAGCGCCGGCCCCGTCGGCGTCGATCGGGAGCACGCCGACCCGGTCGTTCTGCGGGTACGTCATCGGGTCGGGGCTCCCGATGAATGCGACGCTCGTCCCGTCAGGGGACACCGACGGCGAGTGGTAGATCCCGTCGCGGCCGGTGAGGCATCGGACGCGCGATCCCGGGTCGTCGTCGGACCCTGCCGGGATGGTCACGGCGTAGAGGTCCTCCGCGTGGTCGCGATCCCACCCGTCGTGTCGCTGCGCCGACGTGACCACGCCCGACGAATCGGCCAGCCAGGAGATCCCGGAATGCTGGTGCGGGCCAGGGGTGAGGTTGATCGGGGCTCCCGTTCCGTCGGCGGCGACGACGTACACGTGCTGCGGGCGGTCGAAGATCCAGTCTTCGCCGTTGAGCCTGCTGAAGAAGTGCTCGATCTTGCGCGGTGACTGCCACGACTCGTCCTTGGCGTCGTAGCGCTCGTCGCGCGTGCGGCTGACGAACGCCAACCACCGTCCGTCCGGTGACCAGGCGACGTCGTCCAGCCCGTCCGGCATCGTGCAGACCGTGCGGACCTCACCGGGCCCGGCGACGGGCATCACGTGCAGCGTGGAGTCGCCCTGCTTCTCGCCGCGCCGGCTGGTGAAGGCGACGTGCCGACCATCTGGGGAGAACGTGGGGGCTCCGTCGTGGGGGCCGGCGCTCACCGGCGCGTCGTCGAGCCACACGAGGGTGCGCGTCGTGTTCGACCCGAGGTCGGTGGTCGCCACGACGAACGTGATGTGGCCACCGTCGGGTGAGAGGCGCGCGTCGCTCGCGGCGGAACGGCCGTCGATCAGACGCTCGGCGATCGCTCGGTGCGGGCTGGAGGGCGTGCCGTTCGCGTCGTCGTCGGTGTTCATCGGCGCGACGGTAGTTGGAGGGCCGGCGTGCCCGGCGACGGACTATTCGGCGAGTCCGACCGGTTGATCGTCGATGATCTGGTCGAGGTACTCGGACATCCCGAAGCCGGTGCGGCCCTCGAACTCGCCGGACGTCACGGTCCACTCGGTGTACGCCTCGGAGATGCGCGTCTGCAGCCAGTCGCCGTCGGGGGTCTGGCGCCGGTTGCGCAGCGGGATCAGACTGAGCGACTGGCCCGAGAAGTGCCACTCCTTGTCGGAGCGGCTGGAGCGCAGCACCCCTTCGATCCGGTCGTGGTAGTTCTCGTCGCCGCGCGTCTCGGTGGTGATCTGCACGTCGTCGCACAGGTGCATCACGCCGTTCTCCCACACGAACCCGCCGCGTGTCCCCGGCCCGTCCTTGCGGGCGACCCGGCTGGCCATGAACCCGAAGTTCTCGTCGACGTTCGCCGTCAGCCATCGGTAGTACCACGGCGCCTGCCAGTAGCGCGGTCCCCACGAGTGGTCGCGCAGGCCGAACCCCTCGATCTGCCACTCGCGGTCGCCGACCCGGATCGAGCCGACGCCCTTGATCAGCTGTTCGTAGTGGCCCTTGGCGAACTCTTCGCCGGGCTTCTCGTGCGACTCCTCGGGTTCCCCGCCGAACATCGAGGGCCGACCCTGCCCGGTGAAGGTGAGGTGCACCTCGGCCTCCGCGTACGGGTTGTCGGTGAACGCCTGCTTGGGGTCGGCCATCTGCTCGGGCTCGTCGAGCAGCACGACCTTGCCGGCGTAGTCGATCTTCAGCTCCTCGAACGGCGTGACCATCGTCCAGGTCATGCCGGCCGCGTCGAAGGCGTCGTTGTTGTCGATCTTCGGCCGCTTGAACATGAACCCGACCTGGCGTCCCGTGCCGTCCTCCGACGGCAGATACAGACAGACCGTCATCTCGGCTTGTCCCTCGTTGGCCCGGTTCCCCATCCGGAACCAGCCGCCGACCCGCTGCGCGGGGTCGAAGCAGTTGATGTACATGCTCTCGTTGAAGTTCTCTTCCGGGCCGAGCTCGTGCATGTACTCGTCGGAGGGGTCAAGACGGACTGCCATGGCCTGCAGGGTAGGAGGTCGACGTCGTCGCGGCCGTGTCGGGTGACCGCCCCGGCGGCGGCCAGACTGGGTCGATGGCGACACGACGCGTGATGCTCATCACCGGTGGGAGCAGGGGCATCGGGCGGGCCACGGCGCTGCTCGCCGCACGCGCCGGCTACGCCGTCGGCATCAACTACCGACGCGACGCAGCGGCGGCCGAATCGGTGGTCGCGGCCTGTCGTGAACACGGCGTCGAGGCCGTGTCGTGCGCGGCCGATGTCGCCGACGAGGTTCAGGTCGCCGCGATGTTCGAGGAGATCGGCTCGACGCTCGGCACGCCGACGGTGCTGGTCAACAACGCCGGTGTCCTCGAGCAGCAGATGCGATTCGACGAGATGACCGTCGAGCGCTGGCGCCGCACGATCGACATCAACGTCATCGGGGCGATGCTCTGCGCCCGCGCAGCAGTTCGGGCGATGTCCACGCGCGCCGGCGGCGCGGGCGGGGCGATCGTCAACGTGTCGTCGGCCGCGGCGCGTCTCGGGAGCCCCGGCGAGTACGTCGACTACGCGATGACCAAGGCAGCGGTCGACACGCTCACGGTCGGGTTGGGCAAGGAGGTGGCGGCCGAAGGAATTCGCGTCAACGCCGTCCGGCCGGGGGTGATCCGCACCGAGATCCACGCCACCGGCGGCGAACCTGGCCGCGTCGACCGCGTCGCGCCGACCGTGCCCATGCAACGCGGCGGGGATGCCGAGGAGGTCGCCGCGGCAATCCTCTGGCTGGCGTCGGACGACGCGTCGTACATCACCGCGACGACGCTGGACATCACCGGCGGCCGCTGACCGGTGGCGAGGGGCCGCCACCCTCGCCACGAGTCGGCGGAGCCGGGTTCAGGACGGTTGGAGGGCCGCCCAGGCGGTGTAGCCACCGAGCACGTCGGACACGTCGGCGAACCCGGCGCTGCGGAGCAGGCTGGCGGCCACCGACGACCGGTACCCACCGGCGCAGAACACCACCGTCGGCGCCTCGGGGTCGAGCTCGGACGCCCGCTCGCGGAGCTGACCGACCGGGACGCTCGATGCGCCGGCGATCGTGCCCAGCTTGTACTCGCCCGGGTTGCGGACGTCGACGAGCTGGAGGTCGAGCTCCGCGTGTCGTGCATCGAACTGTTGGGCCGTGAGCCGTGAGGCGCGCTGCGTGCGCTCCGGGTGCGCGGCGAGCACGCCGAGGGGATCGTCGAGGTAGCCGACGACACGGTCGAACCCGATGCGGCCGAGGCGGTTCTTGGCCTCGCGCTGGAACCCGGGCTCGACGACGAGGATGATGTCGACGTCGCTCGGCACGACCGACCCGGCGAACTCGGCGTAGCGCCCTTCGAGCCCGACGTTGACCGCGCCGCGCAGGTGGCCGCGGGCGAACTCCTCGGGCGACCGGCCGTCGATCACCATCGCGCCGTCGTCCACGAGACGATCGAACTCGGCCAGATCCAGTCGACGGGGTTCGGCCTCCTCGTCGAGGAGCGGTCGCTCCTTGCGGTTGAGGATCGCGTCGTAGACGAAGTAGTCGGGCGCCGGCGGCTGGCCTTCCGTGACCAGTTCGATGAACGACTCGCGATCGTCGGCCAGCAGGGCGTAGTTGGTCGACCGTTGCTCGCCGATCGTCGACGACGTCTCGGTGGACAGGTTCTTGCCGCACGCCGAGCCGGCGCCGTGCGCGGGGAACACCCGGGTGGCGTCGGGCAGCGTCAGCAGCTTGTCGTGCAAGCTGTCGTAGAGCTTGGTCGCCAGCTCGTCACGTGTGAAGCCGATCGATGCCAGCAGGTCGGGTCGGCCCACGTCGCCGATGAACAGCGTGTCGCCCGTGAGGACGCCGTAGGGGGCCTCGTCGTCGGGATGTTCCCAGACGACGATGCTGAGCGACTCGGGGGTGTGCCCCGGGGTGTGGCGGAACTCGAGGACGACCTCGCCGAGCTCGAGCCGCTCGCCGTCGGCGACGGCGCGGATGGCGAACTCGGGTTCGGCCACGGACGAATAGATGATCTCGGCGCCGGTGGCCGCGGCAAGCTCGAGGTGCCCCGACAGGAAGTCCGCGTGGAAGTGCGTCTCGATGACGTACTCGATCGTCAGGCCGGCGTCGGCGGCGTCGTGGACGTACTCGTCGATGTCTCGTCGCGGGTCGACGACGACGGCGCGGCCGGTGGTGGTGTCGCCGATCAGGTAGGACGCCTGGGAGAGGCAGTCGAGGTAGTACTGCGTGAAGTGCATCACGAACCTCCTGGTTCGGTCGGATCGGTGGGGTGGTTGCGGTCACGGTCGGTGTCGCCGTCGAGCGACATGATTCCTCCGGCGAGGTTGACGACGTCGGAGAAGCCCTGCTCGGCGAGCTGGGCGGCGGCCCGCCGGCTGCGATTGCCGCTTCGGCAGAGCAGCACGACCCGGCGTGTCGGGTCGAGCTCGTCGAGCCGACCGAGCAGTTGGCCCGACGGGATGTTGACCGCGCCGGCGACGCTGCCCGCTGCGACCTCGTCGGGCTCGCGCACGTCGACCAGTTGATCGTCGCCCACCGAGCTCGCGAGATACTCGTGAGCCGGGATGTCGCGGAACGCTGGGTGGTCAGTCATCGTCCTGCACACCATTCTCGCCGTCGGCGACGACGGTGGCCACCGTGGCGGCGACGTCGCACGTGCCACGACGGTTGTGGGGGAGTCGGCCGAGCACGTTGGCCATCGCGCACGTGTTGCTCACCGCGGAGTACGCGAGCCCGGCGCCGACGGCGCCCGCCAGGAGCCGCGCCTTCGGGGCGATCGCGCCGGCGAGGACGCCGGCGACCACGAGCGAGCCGGCGACGAGCCGCACCTGGCGATCCATCGCCCAGACGCCGGCGGAGGGCGCCGAGGGCGTGCCGCCCGCCGCCACCCAGGACGAGAGGCCGCCGTCCAGCACTTGGAGACCCGTGCCACCGAGGGCCGTCAGGTGCTCGCATGCATCGGAGGCGCGGGCGCCGGACTGGCAGACGAGCACGATCGGGTGCTCCAGCGCCGCCAGCTCGGCGCCGTGCTCGCCGAACGTGTCGAGCGGGACGTTGTAGGAGCCGGGGATGTGGCCGGAGGCGAACTCGCCGGGCGTGCGCACGTCGAGGATGCGCGTCGCCGGGTCGCGATCGAGCATGGAGCGCAGCTCCGTGCCAGTGACGACGGGGGAGTGGGTGTCGAGAACG
>CAYGLH010000043.1:0-5857 GCA_964350535.1 uncultured Ilumatobacteraceae bacterium | reverse complement strand
AACGGTCATAGGTACGAATATACGTACATTTAGGTCCGGACACAACGTGCGCCGTCCGCTCGCCACGTCACTCGACCGCCCGGAACTGCGAGGCGCTCGACGCCGACCATTCCGAGACGTAGCGGAAGCGGTCGCCGCGCATGAGGGTGACCCGGTGCTCCACGGCGCGCCCCTCGGCGCGGCCGAGCCGCTCGAGGTGGAACACGGCGGCGAGGCCCTTGAGGTCCAACAGCTCGGCGTCGTGCGGTGCGGGGATGATCGGGGTCAGCCATTCGAGTCCGTCGGTGGGGACCGGCGCGCCGATGCGGGCGAGCTCGTCGTAGAGCGCGGTGTGGGTCCAGTCGGCATCGAGGAGCGGGCGCGCGATGTCGGCCGGGAGCCAGGCCCGGTCGACGGCCAGCGGCACGGCGTCGGCCAGCCGTAACCGGGAGATGTGGAACAACTCGACATCTGGGTCGACGCCGAGCGCCGCGGCGGCGCGATCGTCGCGCTGGATCCCCACGTCGAGCACCCTGCTCGTCTGTGCTGCGCCGGTCGCCTCGACCGAGCGGAAGAGGCTGTAGAGCGTGCCGAGCGGTTGCTCGAACTCGGTGGTGTTGACCGTCGTGCCACGACCCCGCTCGCGCGTCAGGATGCCGTCGGCCGAGAGCCGACGGACGGCCTCGCGCACGGTGTGGCGGCTCACCGCGTAGTCGTTGGTGAGCTCGAGATCGGTCGGGAAGGTGCCGTCGCCGAACTCGCCGGCGGCCAGTCGGCGCCGGAGGTCGGTCTCGACCTGCGCCCAGAGCGGGACGGGAGACGTGCGGCTGATCGCGCTCATCGGCATCGATCGTAGGGCCACCGTTGGCGTGTCGGGTGGATTTCTGTCCGAATGTCCGTACATTCAAGCGTCATGTCCACCACGCCGACGCATCGCGGCCATCGAGCCGGCCGCCCGACGTGATGTCGGTGGTCGCTGTCGTCCTCGGCGTCGGTGTCGGCATCGCGCTCGGCGCCCTCGGGGGCGGTGGCTCGACCCTGGCGGTGCCGATCCTCGTCTTCGTCGCCGGGCTGACACCGCAGCAGGCGACCACCGCCTCGCTGTTGGTCGTGGGCGTCGCCGCTGCCGTGGGGGCGCTCGGGCACGTCCGTCACGGCAACGTCCGCATGGGAGTCGGGCTCGTGTTCGGGGCGGCCGGCATCGTCGGCTCCCGGATCGGCACGACGATCAACCGCGCGGTCGACGGCGACCTCCTGCTCGCCGCCTTTGCGATCCTGATCGTGTTCGTGGCGGTCCGGATGTACCGATCGGCGTCCACACGGTCGACCGCCCCGACGACGCAGAGCACACCGCCCGTCGACGAGCGCTCGGCGGCCTCCGTCCGCCTCGACGCTCACACACTGGCCCGTCTCCTCGTCGCCGCCACTGGGGTCGGACTGCTCACGGGCCTGTTCGGGGTGGGTGGCGGGTTCGCCATCGTTCCCGCGCTGGTGCTCGTGCTCGGTTTCGGCACCAGGGAGGCGATCGGCACATCGCTCGTGGTCATCGCGGTCAACGCGGCGGTGGCACTCGGGATGCGCGCCGGCGCGCTCGACATCGACTGGGCGGTCGTCGGGCCGTTCCTGACCACCGTCACGGCCGGCGTGCTGCTCGGCACCTGGATCTCGTCGCGCATCGAGACCACACGACTGACCCGGAGCTTCGCGGTGATGCTCGTCGTCGTCGGTGCCGCCACGTTGCTCGGCGCGCTCGTCTGACGTAGTGGGGCCGGAGCGAGGCCGGAGCGAGGCCGGGGCAGGGGCGCCGACGATTCCGCCACCTCAGAACAGCCGGAACCTCAGAACAGTTCGAGTTGCTCCCACGTGACGGCGACCTCGCTGACCACGCACCACCGCAGTCGACCGCGCGAGCCGGGACGCCGCACCTCGACCCGTTCAGGCCGGAGCGAACGCGCCGATCCGTCGGGATCGCGCAGGGTGATGCTGCCGTCGGCGGCGATGCCCTCGACGGTGCCGACGATCCATCGTCCACGATCGTGGCGTCGGAAGCGGATCGGCTCGCGATGTCGCAACCCGAGGCGATCGAGCGTGCGTCGGGCGTCGGACGCAGTCATGCAACCGCCCTCAGCCGCCGTGCGGCGGGCGCGACCGTCCGCTGGTTCGTCGAGGGCCGCACATGGTCATCGTAGGCACGGCGCGATGTCCGGCCCGGTTTGTGAACACCGCGTGTTGAGTGTCACCGGTGCGCGCGCGATCATCGATCCGCGGGTACCGTGATGGGGCAATGACTGATGAGCGCAGCGACACGACCAACGACGCAGTGATCGATGAAGCCCTGGGTGTGATCGACCAGGCGCTGGCCCGCATGATGCAACGCGAACTCGTGTCCACGGGCGAGGTCGCCGACCTCCTCCTCGACGTGCGCACGCTGCTCACCACCGACGCATCGGCCCCGACCGTCGAGTCGGTCGCCGCCGGCGCCGAGCCGGCCTGACCGCCGGGGATCAGCGGCCGAGCACCCGCCGCGCCACGGCGCGGCCGACGAGGCCGAGCGCCACCCCCAACGCCGCGCCGCCGACCACGTCGGACGTGTGATGGATCCGTACGTAGGCGCGGCTCGTGCCGACGATCGCAGCCAGTGTGATCCACAGCGGGGCGAGCCGCTTGCCGTCCCAGCCGATGAGGACCGTCGCCGCGAACGCTGCGGAACTGGCGTGTCCGGACGGGAAGGACGAGGTGCTCGGGCGGCGCACCGGGAGCCGCTCGTCGCCCGTCTCCGTCGGCCGCTCGCGGCGGAACAGGCGCTTCACCCCCTGATTGACGACGAGGCTCTCGGCGCCCAGCAGCGCAGCGAGGACGACGGTCTGGTCGAGCCGGCCCAACGCCAGGCCCCGTCCCAGACCGACGACGTGCCAGATCACGCTGAAGTCGCCGAGGTGGCTGGCGGTGCTGAAGACGCGGTCCGCCACCGGGTTGCCGCGAAGCCGTTCGAGCAGCGCCTCGGCCGCCGTGTCGAACCGATCGACCACCGGGCCGAGCTGGTCCTGCCCCGGGATCGGCAACGGGCACTCGGGGGGCCCGACGGAAACGTCGGTCATCCGGCGACCGCGCTGAGCTGACGCGGCGCGAGGAGCGCCTCGTAGGCCGCCACGGCCCCGACCGCGGCCGCGTCGGGATCGCCGCCGAACGCGGGGCACCACTGCTGGAAGGCGCAGTAGTCGCACAAGCGGCTGGTGCGCGGACGGAACTCGCCCGAGGTGCACGCTCGCTCGACGGCGTCCCACACCGCCGACGTGCGCGTGGTGATGAAGCGCACCGACTGCGCCGTCGGGGTGGTCTCGATGGTTTCGCCGGTGCTGAGGTACATGAGCCTGATGCGCGACGGGCGCTTGCCCAGGACCTGCTCGCACAGGAACGCGTAGAAGTGCACGCCGGCGAGGCTCTTCTGCTCGTAGTTGCCCGACGGCGGGCGACCGGTCTTGTAGTCGGTGACGACCAGCTCGCCGTTGCCGTCGAGCTCGAGTCGGTCGATGATGCCGCGCAAGGCGAGCGACCCGACCATCGCCTCCATCCGCAGCTCGAGACCGATCGGACGTACCGCCGCCGGGTCTTCCATGTCGAGGTACCGGGCGATCAGCTGGTCGCAGGAGCGCCGGAAGGTCGCGGCCGCATCGTCGTCGAGCCGGAGGCCGACGTAGTCGGGATGATCCGCAAACTCGTCGAGCGCCCGCTCGAGGTCGGCGGCGAGCGCGTCGGGGGTGCGCTCGGCGGCCCGCCGCAGGAACAGCAGCTCGAGGGCGCGGTGGACGACCGTGCCCTTGGTGGTGGCCACCCCCGGCGGCTCGGGCAGCTTCTGCACGCTGGAGAAGCGGAACTGCATGGGACACGTGGTGAACGCCGAGACCCGCGAGGGCGACAGCGACGTCGGCACCGGGAGCTCGAGCTGACCGGAGCCCCCGCAGGCGGCACGTTCGACGTCGACGTTCACGGTGTTCATCGTAGGGCGGGGGTGTCGCAGGGATGCCGGATGACCCGGACGTGAGCGAGGCTCAGACGGCGGCGGAGATGAGCTTGGCGGTGGCGGCGGGGTCGATGAAGGGGAAGAAGTGGTTGGCCTCCGGCAGCTCGACCAGCTCGGCGTTCGGCAACCGCTCGGCGACGAGCGGCGCCACGAGCGCCGGACCCTGCGCGTCGCCACTGGCGATCACGACCACCCGGGTGTCGATCTCGGGCAGCACGTCGAAGGTGCGGTGCGTCGCACCGGTCTCGAACGTGCGCGCCTCGTGTTCGGGGTCGCACTTCAGCCGGACGCCCTCCGGCGCAGGGGCGAAGCCGTGGGCCACGTACAGCCGCAGCACATCGGGGTCGAACACCGACATCGGCGGCTTGGAGGCGTAGTTGGCGACCGCCGCCTCGAACGACTCGAACGACGGCCGCCGGCGGCGAGCACCCTCCACCAGCCCGGACGGCGGCGCGCCGACCGCGGTCGGGTCTCCCGGGAAGACGATCGGTTCGAAGGCGACGATCAAGTCGAAGAGTCCCGGGTTGCGGTGGGCCGCCATCAGCAGCGCAGCGCCGCCCATCGAGTGGCCGAACCCGACCAGGCCGCCGTCGGGAGCGATCTGCTCGGCGACGGCGAGCGCGTCGTCCCCGTACCGGTTCCAGTCGACCTGCCAGTCCTCGGGGCGAGCGGTCGAGCCGTGCCCGCGGTAGTCGAGGGCGAACGAGTCGAACTCGTCGGCGAGCGCGTCGGCGACCGGGAGGTAGCAGTACCCGTGGAAGCCCGTGGCGTGGGAGAGCAACAACGGCGTGCCCCGCCCACCCAACTCGTGGACCGCGACGCTGATGTGATCGGACGACTCGACGCGCACGCGGTCATTGTGGCGACCGCCGCCCGGAGAGGACGAATCCGCTCGAAGAGGACGAACCCGCGAGGTGATGCTGGACGCCGTCGGCGTCAGCCCTCGCCGCGTCGACGACGCCGGCGGAACCAGAAGCCGAGCAGCCGAGATGACGATGACGACCCACATCTTCGCCTCGCCGTCGAACATCAGGAACTTGACCGGTGCCGACTCGGTGTTCTGGAAGATGAAGATGACGACCAGCGCGGCGAGGATGCCGCCGCCGATCAGCCCTGCTGGAGGACCGGACTTCTCATCGAGCCGGTCCATCCGACGATCGTCGCTCATTGATCCCTCACTTTGCGCAGACGTGGACGCGACCGGGTCAGCTTGTCAGACCCGGGCCGCCGCCGACGCGATCCAGCGTGTCAGGCGAACGCCTCGAGGTACATGCGGGTCTCGTCGCCGAGGTTCGCGGGGACGGCGTACCCGTCCTGGTCGGTGATCGCCCCGAAGTTGTCGCGCACGTCCTCGGCGGTGATCGCCTGTCCGCCGGACCAGCCCTGGCACTCGGCGATGACGACCTCGGCGATGCGCCCGCCGCCGGCGGAGTAGATGCGGCCGGTGGACTCGCACGTCTCGTGGGCGAGGTAGGTGACCAGCGGGGAGATCAGGCCCGGGTCGAGCTTGTCGCCGAGCGGGCCCATGATGTCCTCGGTCATCCGGGTGAGCGCCAGGGGGGCGATCGCGTTGGCCTTGATGTTGGACTTGGCGCCCTCGACGGCGAGGACGTTGGTGAACCCGACGAGGCCCATCTTCGCCGCGCCGTAGTTGGCCTGGCCGAAGTTGCCGAAGATGCCCGCCGCCGACGACGTGGAGATCACGCGTCCGTAGCCCTTCTCGCGCATGATCTTCCAGGCCGGCTGGGTGACGTGGAATGCCCCGCGGAGGTGGACGTCGATGACGGCGTCGACGAGGTCCGGCGTCATGTTGTGGAACGACTTGTCGCGCAGGATGCCGGCGTTGTTGATGACGAT
>CAYGLH010000042.1:0-16320 GCA_964350535.1 uncultured Ilumatobacteraceae bacterium | reverse complement strand
CTAGAAGCTGGTGTTGCAGTGGGGGCGTTGGAGGGAGGCGAAGAAGTGGTCGGCCCGGCGGAGGGCGTCGGCGGAGCGGGCCTCGAGGCGGCGGCCGGCGGCGAGCGAGCTCGGGCGGACACCGCCGAGGTACATCGCACCCAGCGACGCACGGTCCGTGACGAGGTCGGCCTTCCCGCGCACCTTCGTCACCTCCGCGCCGTCGGGCGAGCCCTCGATCCGCCAGCGGGTGCCGCCACCCGGCGCGCCGTCCTCGGCGAGCTCGACCACGATCCGATCGTCGGTGCCGTAGGTCCGTGCCGCCAGCACGATCGGGACGTCCATCGGTCGGACCCACAACATGTCGCACAGGCTCGTCGTGTTGAGCTGGCGGGGGTCGTCCAGGAGGTACGGCAGCGGATCGTCCTCGGCGACCGCTCCCCTGCTGCGGATCCGGCCGACGAGATCGATCGACAGCACCACGTTCCACAGCGCGGCGTGGGCCTCCGGCGTGCAGGCGATCAGGTCGTGCAGCTCGACGCTGTTCGCGGAGTGTCCGTCCTTCCACTCCTCGGTGACCTTCCACGTGGCGAACCCGTCCGGGTGCAGCGCGACGCAGGTTCCCTCGCCGTGACCGTGGAGGCGGAGCCGGATCCATTCGGGCGTCCGGTTCAGGGCGCCCACCCGCGCTCGCCGATACCGGTCGTAGATCGCGTGGATCTCCTCCAGGTGGTCGGCGGGTGAGACGAGGCGGAGCGTGTCGGGCGGAACGAACCGGTCGAGCATCTGCACCCGGCGTCGATCGAGCTCGATGGCGCGCCAGCGTGTGGCGGTGCCGTAGCCGAACCGTTCGTAGATCCCACTCTCGCTGGCGGTGAGCATCGCCACGGGCTCGCCGCGGGCGGCGATGTCGTCATGGACGTCGGCCATCAAGCGCCGGAACACGCCGCGGCGCCGGTGGGTGCTGGCGACGGACACCCACGTGACCCCGCCGAAGGGCAACTGACGACCACCCGGCACGGTCACCTCGAGGCCGTACGAACCGGCGATCCCGACGATGTCCTCGCCGTCGAACGCGAGCCGGAATCGGTCCATCTCGGCATTCGGGCGGAACAGCTCGAGCTCGCGCTCGGTCCAGACCCCGCCGAACGCACGACCGTCGGCCACGGTCATGGCGAGGAAGTCGTCGTCGCTTCCGGGCCGGATCCGCACGTCCACCATGCACCCAGCTTGGCAGCCATCACGGCGTCGGGCGCGAGGGGTATCGCGCGGTGGTCAGCCCGGGCTCAGCAGCTGGTCGATCGACAACGACCAGGACTCGAACAGCTCCGAACGCGAGCGGTCCACGGTGGCCTGCAGCAGCTCCCACGACTCGAAACTGGTGATCGCGGCGATCGCATCGACGGCGGCCCGCGCCCGGACGGGCGGGAGGGCGTCGAGCTCGGGGGCGAACAACGACTCGATCCGTCGCCGGTCGCTGAGACGCACTCCCGCCACGACGCCGGACGGTACGGCGAGGTCGTAGCTGCGGGCGCGGACGAGTCGGGCCAGCGGAGCGAGCTGCTCGTACCGGCGGCAGAGCTGGCGCACCAACCGGTCGATCCGGGCCGGCAGCGTTCCACCGAGGGCGACCTCGAACAGCTCCCCGAACCGCTCGATGCAGCGCTCGCCCGCCAGCGAGCGCAACTCGTCGAGGGACTCCACGTACCGGAACAGCGAGGCGACCGAGACGCCGGCCCGCTCGGCGACGGCCTCGACGGTCGGCGGACCGCCGGTCTCCAGCACGAGGTCGAGCATCGCGTCGACGACCGCCTCGCGGTTGCGGGCTCGCCGCGCCCGGCGACCGTCGACCGGAGCAGCCGCGTCGACCGGGTCGACGGCATCGGCCGCGTCGGCGGCGCCGACCGGACCCGTGCCGGCGGACGTCTCGGGGGCGACACGAATCTCCATCAAGGATTTGAGAGTAGCACTCGCATCTTCTACGCTCCTCGTCATCGCTCGACCGGAGAGCGAGCGACGGGGGTGCACATGGGGACAACCGAAGAGTTCGGCGGCTCGATCGGCCGCACGCTCGCCGACTCCGAGCCGTGGTTCGCCGAGCCGCCCCACCCCGGGGCCGGCGCCCCCAACGTGGTGGTCATCCTGCTCGACGACACCGGGTTCGCGCAGCTCGGCTGCTACGGCTCCGACATCGACACGTCGCACATCGATCGCCTCGCCGCGGGAGGCGTGCAGTTCACGAACTTCCACGTCACCCCGCTGTGCTCGCCGACGCGGGCCTCGCTGCTCACCGGCCGTTCCCAGCACGCGGTCGGCATGCGCGCCGTGTCGAACTTCAACACCGGCTTCCCGCACCAGCTCGGGCACATCTCGCCGCGGGCGGCGACGATCGCGGAGGTCCTGCGCGACGCCGGCTACGCAACGTTCTGCGCCGGCAAGTGGCACCTCGCCCCGATGGACCAGTGCTCCGCCGCCGGGCCGTTCACCCACTGGCCGCTCGGTCGCGGGTTCGACCGCTTCTACGGGTTCCTGGAAGGCGAGACCGACCAGTTCCACCCGCAGCTCGTCGCCGACAACCACCCGGTCGACCCACCCGCAGGTCCCGAGGAGGGCTACCACCTCAGCGAGGACCTGGTCGACCAGGCGCTGCGGATGATCAGCGACAGCCGGGGCGTGCGGCCCGATCGACCGTTCTTCTGCTACCTCCCGTTCGGTGCCACCCACGCGCCGCACCAGGCACCGCAGGCATACCTCGACAAGTACCGGGGCCGCTACGACGAGGGGTGGGACGTCGTGCGGCGACGCTGGTTCGACCGCCAGCTGGCGCTCGGGATCGTCCCGGAGGGCACCGAGCTGGCGCCGCGCAACCCGGGCGTCGAACCGTGGGACCAACTGCCCGAGACCCAACAGCGACTCGCGGCCAGGCTGCAGGAGGCGTTCGCCGCCTTCCTCGACCACACCGACGACCAGATCGGCCGCTTCGTCGAGGGTCTGGCGCGGCTGGACGTGCTCGACGACACGCTCATCGTGCTGCTCGCCGACAACGGGGCCTCGCAGGAAGGCGGTCCGTTCGGTGTGATGCACGAGATGAAGTTCTTCAACGGGATCCTCGAGACGCCCGACGAAGCGATCGAGCGGATCGACGACATCGGCGGGCCTCACAGCCACACCAACTACCCCTGGGGCTGGGCCCAGTGCGGCAACTCGCCGTTCAAGTGGTACAAGCAGAACACGCACGAAGGCGGCGTCCACGTGCCGCTCGTCGTGCACTGGCCCGGTGGCATCGACGACGATCAACGCGGCACGCAGCGCGCCCAGTTCGTCAACGTCGCCGACGTCGCGCCGACGCTGTACGAACTGTTGGGGGTCGAGGCGCCGTCGACGTTCCGGGGCATCGATCAACTCCCGGTGACCGGCCACTCCTTCGCCGCCCTGCTCGCCGACCCGACCGTGCCCGCGCCGAACACGCTGCAGTACTTCGAGATGGCCGGCTCGCGCGCGTTGGTCGCCGAGATCGACGGCACGACATGGAAGGCGGTGTGTCGCCACGAACGCGGTGCCGACTACGACGACGAACCGTGGGAGCTGTACCGGCTGAGCGACGACGTCTCGGAGTGCCACGACCTCGCAACCGTCGAACCCGACCTGCTGGCGCAGCTCGTGGAGCGGTGGTGGGTCGAGGCCGAACGCCACGGTGTGCTGCCGCTCGACGATCGCGGTGTCGAGCTGTTCGGCGCCCGCTTCCGGCCGCACTCGGCGCACCCCGCCGAGCGGCGCTACGTGTACCGGCCACCGATGTCGCCGATCGCCGCCCAGGCATCGGCGGCCGTCGGTGGCCGCTCGTTCGATCTCACCGCCGTCGTCGACCTCGCGCCCGACGACGAGGGCGTGCTGTGGGCGACCGGCACCGAGAACTCGGGCATCTCGCTGTTCGTCCAGGACCGCCGCCTCGTGCTCGACTACAACGCGTTCGACGACCACACGGTGGTCGTGTCCGACGTCGAGCTCCCCGTCGGCCGATGCTCGCTCGGCGCGCGGATCCGCCGGAACGACGGCCGGAGCGGGTCCGTCGAGCTCGTCGTCGACGCCGCCCCGGCGGGCCACGCCGAGCTCCCGCTGCTGATGCGGATGATCTCCTCGGTCGGGGCCAGCGTCGGCTACGACCACGGCTCCCCGGTGTCGGCCGCCTACGACGCGCCGTTCGCCTTCACCGGCTCCCTCGACCAGGTGGTCGTCGAGCTCGTGGCCCGACCCGCCCCCGACGCCGACACCGCACTCGCCCGCTCGGAGATGGCCAGACAATGAGCTTCGACATCACCCTCCTCGGCACGGGCAGCCCGCTGCCCGCCCCCGACCGCGCCGGACCCGCAACCCTGGTGTCGACGAGCGGTGGGTCTGCGCCCGAGCACCTCCTCGTCGATGCCGGGCGCGGGGTGATGATGCGCCTCGCCGCCGCCGCGGTCGGAGCGGGCGACCTCCGGGCGGTGCTGCTGACACACCTGCACAGCGACCACGTCACCGACATCGGCGACGTGATCACGACACGCTGGGTCACCACGTTCCAGCCGACGCCACTGACGATCGTCGGACCCCCCGGCACGGCAACGATGATCGACCACGTGCTCGCCTCGCTCGGACCCGACATCGGCTACCGCCTCGCCCACCACGACGACCTGCAGCAGGGGCCCGACGTCCGGGTCGTCGAGGTGACCGACGGCGTGGTGGACCTGCCGGACGCCCCCGGCGTCGTGACGGTGTCGTGCGCACCGACCGACCACCGCCCGGTCGAGCCGACCGTCGCCTTCCGCTTCGATCACGACGGCGCGGCCGTCGTCGCGGCGGGCGACACGGTCCCGTGCGAGGGGCTCGACCGGCTCTCCAGCGGCGCCGACTGCCTCGTCCACACGACGATCCGCAAGGACATCATCAGTCAGCTGCCCATGCAACGGATCCGCGACACCCTCGACTACCACTCCTCCCCGGAGGAGGCAGCGCAGACCGCTGCCCGGGCAGGCGTCCACACGCTCGTGCTCACCCACTACGTCCCGCCCATCCCACCCGGCGGCGACGACGAGTGGCGGGCGCTCGCCGCGTCGCACTTCGACGGGCGGATCGAGCTCGGACCCGACCTCCATCGCATCCACATCGACCCACGAACCGGAGCACCGACATGAAGACCCTTCGCACCCCGGACGACCGCTTCGCCGATCTGCCCGACTTCCCGTTCACCCCGCACTACGCGGAGATCGACGATCTCGACGGCGGCTCGTTGCGGGTCCACTACCTCGACGAGGGGCCGACCGATGCGGGGCCGATCCTGCTGCTCCACGGCGAGCCGTCGTGGGCGTACCTGTACCGCCACATGATCCCGCCGCTGGTCGAGGCCGGCCACCGGGTGGTCGTGCCCGACCAGGTGGGATTCGGACGTTCCGACAAGCCGGCCGAGACCGGCGACTACAGCTATGCGAGGCACGTCGCCTGGATGTCACAGCTGGTGTTCGACCACCTCGACCTCACCGACGCCACGTTCTTCGGGCAGGACTGGGGCGGGCTGATCGGACTGCGACTCGTCGCTGCCCAGCCCGAGCGGTTCGCCCGCGTGGCGATCTCGAACACCGGCCTGCCGAACGGCCACACGCGTCCGAGCGAGGCGTTCCTGCGGTGGCAGGAGTTCTCCCAGACGACGCCGCAGTTCCCCGTCGGCACGATCATCAACGGCGGGTGCCAGACCGACCTCGCCGCCGAGGTGGTCGCCGCCTACGACGCGCCGTTCCCCGACGAGTCGTACAAGGCCGGGGCACGGATCTGGCCGTCGTTCGTGCCCACCTCGCTCGACGATCCGGAGGCTCCCGCCAACCAGGAGGCGTGGCAGGTGCTGGAGCGGTTCGAGAAGCCGTTCCTCTGTTGCTTCTCCGACAGCGATCCCGTGACCGCGGGCGGCGACGCACCGTTCCGTGAGCGAGTCGCCGGCGCGCAGGGACAACCCCACACCACCATCGTCGGCGGCGGCCACTTCGTGCAGGAGGACAAGGGTCCCGAGCTGGCCGACGTGCTCATCGAGTTCATCGCCCGGAGCCGGTCATGAGCGCCGAGGGCGATGCCACCACGGCGCGGCAGCCCGCGTACGGCTCGATCGACCGCGAGTACGCACTGCGACTGGCGACGACCGCGCCCGACGACGATGGCCCGGTGTGGATGGTGAACCTGATGCAGTACCGCGACCGTGCGGAGTACGCCGACGGGACCGACCACGGCCTCACCGGCCGCGAGGCCGACGATCGGTACGCACCGCTCGGTCCGCTCGGCGCGATCGGTGCCGAGGTCGTGTTCGTCGGCGAGGTCGAGGACCAACTGCTCGGCGAGACACCGCGGTGGGACCGGATCGGTGTGGTCAGGTACCCGTCGCGGCGGAGCTTCATCGAGATGCAGCAGCGGCCCGACTTCCAGGAGCTGCACGTCCACAAGGAAGCGGGGATGGCCGCCACGATCGTGATGGGGTGCCAGCCGATCATCACGCCGATGGCTGATGCCGAGGACCAGCTCGTCGACTGGGCCGACGTGCCGCACCCGCCGACGCCCGACGACGGCGAGGTCGTGGTCCTCCACGTGCTCCGGTTCGTTCCGGACGCGGACGGCGAGCATGCCGCGTCGACGCCGGACGAGATGGCGGCGTATCAAGTCGCCGCCGGCGCGGTGGCCGTCCCACACGGTGTGCGCATCGACGGATGGTTCGAGGTCGAAGGCACGATCATCGGCGACGGGCGGTCATGGGACCAGGTGCGCTTCAACCGGTTCCCGAGCAAGGCCGCGTTCATGGCCGTGGTCACCGATCCGGCCCGCCTCGATGCGCAGCACACCCACCGCGAGGCGGCGATCGAGGACACCTACGCGCTGATCGTGCGGCCCGTGATCAACCGGTTGGCCGAGCGCGGCGAGTCGCCCGGCCCGTCCTGACACGCGCAGGACCTTCGGCCCCGTCGCCCGGACGGCAGCGGAGAGACCCTGGAACGGAGGGCACGGCACCGGCACCGCGCGGCACCCCCGTATCGCGGCGGGCCGACCTGAACGGTCAGGACGTCTCGGACTCGACGGCCTCGTCGTCGGACTGATCGGCGTCGTCGTCGCCCGGTTCGGCAGCGTCTGCGGCGGCGGTGTCGCCAGCAGACTTGACGGCGTCCGCGCCGGCGACGTCGCCATCAGGCTCGACGGCGTCCGGGTCGGCGGCGTCGCCATCAGGCTCGACGGCGTCAGGGTCGGCGGTGTGGTCAGGACCGCGCGGGGCGAGCGGGAACTCGTCGGGCTCGCTGCCACCCGGTCGGGTCCGCATCCAGATCAGCAGCGCGGTGCCGGCGACGACGGCGGCCAGTGCCACCCACTGGTTCCAGCGCAGACCACCGAGCTCGTCGGCCGAGTCGATGCGCAGGCCCTCGACCCAGAACCGACCGATGCCGTACCCGATCACGTACATCACCATCAGCTGCCCGTTCTTCGGGCGCCACCGTCGATCGATCCACAGCAACACCAGACACAGACCGAGGGTCCACAGCGACTCGTAGAGGAACGTCGGGTGGAACGTGGTGCCCACCTCGTAGCCGGCCTCGAGGTGATCGGCGTCGATCTCCAGGCTCCAGGGCAGATCGGTCGCACGTCCGTAGAGCTCCTGGTTGAAGTAGTTGCCCCAGCGGCCGATCGCCTGTGCGAGCGGGATCGCCGGCGCTGCGCACGTCGCCGCCACGGACAGGGCGATCCCCCGCCGCCGCGCCATGTACAGGCCGACCGCGATGCCGAACAGCAGGCCACCAGGGATACCGAGCCCACCCTCCCAGATGGCCGGGATCGCGCCGAGGTCGTCGGAGAACTTCTCCCAGTCGGTGACCACGTGGTACAGGCGGGCCCCGATGATGCCGGCGAGCACGGCCCACAGGGCGATGGCACTGGCGTCGTCGCGGGTGCCGGCATTGCGTTCCTCGAGGCGCTTCCCGAACAGCCAGACGGCTGCGATCACCCCGAGGGCGATCATCAGCCCGTAGAGGTTGAGGCTGAGCGGTCCGATGTCGATCGAGTTGAACGACGGGCTGGGGATGCTGGCGATCATCACGCCGGCCGGACGGCCACATCGTCGACGAAGGCAACGATCCGGTCGGTGATGTCGTCGCGGTCGTAGTCCTGGGTGGCGACGTGGTAGCTGCGATCGAGCCAGACGTGCTCGACGTCGCCGCCATGGGTCGCGGCGAGGTGCTCGCTGTTGGACGGCTCGACGACATGGTCCTGCCGCGATGTGACGAGCAGCAGCGGCATCGTCAGCTCGCCGAAGCGGTCGGTGATCGGCATGAGGCCGTCGTGCTGGAAGGAGACGAGCGGCTTCACGGGCGTGCCGTCGTAGGCGATCTCGACGGCGTCGGGGTCGGCGATGTCGGAGCCGATCCCGGGCACCACCGCCATCCCGTCGTCGACCATCTCCGCCAGCATCTCGAGCACATCGGGTGGCTGCGGCACCGTCGCAGGGTTGACACAGACGATGCCGACCGTCCCCGGCCGCTGCAGCGCGGCCCACAACGTGAAGCTGCCGCCCATGCTCAACCCGGCGACCACGACGCGATCGGTGCGCTCCGCCAGTCGGTCGTACGCCTCCAGCACCTCGCCCGACCAGTCGTCCCAGCCGGTCTCGATCATGTCCTCGATCGTGGTGCCGTGTCCGGGCAGCCGCGGGAGCTCAACGTGGTGGCCGGCGGCAGCGAGGGCCTCGGCCTGATGTCGCATCGACGACGGGTTCCCGGTGAACCCGTGCAACACGAGCACGCCGACATCGGTGGTCCCGACGTGCGACAACGGCTCCGCCCCGACCATCACCTCAACAGCCATCCCGACGTTCTATCAAGAGCCGACTCCGAGCGAGCAGCGTCGTCCCGCCGGCACGCGCCCGGCGCGAACCCGGGCACGCGACGAAGGGCCCGCCGATATGTTGGTACGGGACGTGGACGGCTCGATGCGAGTACGGCGCCCCTCGGGGAGGGGCTGCGGATGAAGAGTTGGTGGCGGGCCGTCATCAGCTATCCACCCACGTGGGCCGCGGCCGTGATCCTCGTCGTCGGCGCCTGGCTCGTGGTCAGCATCGCCGAGCCGTCGGGTGGCATGTTCCTCGGCTTCCTCGGCCTCGTCGCGCTGGCGATCGTCGGCTGGCCGGCCACGCTCCTCGTCACCGGCAAGCTCAACGATTTGCAGTACCCCGCGGTGCCGCAGGTGACCGAGATCGACCCCGTCCGTCTCGCCGGCCTCGCGGCCGAGCTCGGCGAGCTCGACGATCCGCAACCCGCCGAGCAGCTGGCGGCGCTCCAGCAGAAGCGCGCCACGCTCATGAAGGTGCTCGAACGCCGCTTGGACGCCGGCGAGCTCACCTACGCCCGCTACATGGGCACCGCCGACGGCGTCTATCGAGCCGCGCTCGACAACCTCCACGAGGTGGCGGTCGCCCACGACAGCGTCAGCTCGATCGACGAGACCTACGTGGCGCGCCGTGTCGCCGAGCTCGACGCCGAGGTCGCCGCCGGCGAGATCGATCCGTCGGCCGATCGCGAGCGAGCGACGCTGCAGCAGCGGCTCGAGCTGCGTTCGATCCAGAAGCAGAAGATCTCCCGGTTGATGGCGCAGAACGAAGCCGCGCTCACCGCCCTCGATCGCACCACCACCGCACTCGCCGACGTGCCGATCGGCAAGCAGCCCGAGGACGCCGACGCGGCGATGGCCGCGCTGGAAGAACTCGCGGCGCGCACCGGCATGTACGCGACATGATCAACCATCCATCGTGAACTCCATCGTGAGAGGACCCCACCGATGAGCAACGACAACCCGGCCAGCCCCGTGCTGGCGCTCGACCTCGACGTCGCCGAGACCAAGGCTGCGTTGGCCCTGCCGGAACCGGCGCCGGGCAGCGAGCTGCAGACCAAGGCCAGCGCACAGGTCGAGCAGCTCCTCGCGGTCGACCCGGCCGACCAGGCGTCTCGCGACCAGGCGAGGGCGGCGGTCGAGGGCATGGGCCGCGATCTGCAGCAACGGTCGGCCACGAAGAGCCGGATGCTCCAAGCACCACTGAAGGACCTCTCCCATGCGAGCGAGGACGGTGGCCCGGTCGCCAAGTCGCTCACCGACCTGCGGATGGAGGTGGAGAAGCTCGACCCGGCGAGCGTCGACCTCGAGTCGGGCTGGTTCACGCGGATGGTCGGCAAGATCCCGGGCGTGGGCACGCCGCTGAAGCGCTACTTCATGCGCTACGAGAGCAGCCAGACCCAGATCGACGCGATCGTCAACTCGCTCGAGAAGGGACGCGACCAACTCAAGCGCGACAACGTCACGCTGGGTGAGGATCAGGGCCAGATGCGCGAGCTCACGATCACCCTCACCGAGCAGGTCGCCCTCGCTCAGGCGCTCGACGCGGCCGTCGTCGACAAGCTCGACAACGAGATCACCGCCGACGACCCGCGGCGCCAGTTCATCGAGGAGGACATCCTCTTCACCATCCGCCAGCGCACACTCGACCTCCAGCAACAGCTGGCGGTCAACCAGCAGGGCGTGTTGGCGACCGAGCTGATCATCCGCAACAACCGCGAGCTGATCCGCGGGGTCGATCGGGCGATCGACGTCACGATCAGCGCCCTGCAGGTGGCGGTGACGGTGGCGCTCGCCCTCGCCCACCAGAAGATCGTCCTCGACAAGATCGAGGCGATCAACACCACGACCTCGGAGATGATCGCCGGCACGGCGCAACGACTGCGCACGCAGGGCACCGAGATCCACCAGCAGGCGACGAGCACGATGCTCGACATGGATGCGCTGCGCAGCGCGTTCGACGACATCGACGCGGCGCTCGACGAGATCTCCCGCTACCGCCGTGAAGCGCTGCCCACGATGGCGGGCAACATCCTCGAGCTCGACCAGCTCACCGCCGACAGCGAAGCGGCGATCGAGCGGATGGAGAGCGGTCGATCGGCCACCGATCGGCTCGAGGGCGGCGCCCGCTCGACCGGTGCGGGGCAGAACACGTGACCCGCCCGCGACTGCGCCCGTTCCGCTCGCTCGCCGTCGGCGTCGCACTGGCCGTCGGCGTCGCTGCCTGCGGCTCGGGCGACGACAGCAGCGAGCCGCTCGAGCAGGCCGACGCCGTCGACCAGCTCGCCGAGCTCAACGACGAGATCAACTGGATCGATGTCCCTGCCACCCGCACCGCGTCGGTGCCGCCACCCACCGGCGGCAATCTCTCCGACACCCTGCCCGCCATCGACGAGTTCCCGATCGTGGTCGACGGGCGCGGCGCGTCGGCGCGCGTGGAGATCTTCTCCTCGACCGAGAAGGCGGGCGAGGACACCGACGGTTGGCTGCGCGAGGTGGCGGAGGAGTTCAACGCCGCGGGCGTCACGCTGGCCGACGGCTCGCCGGCGCAGGTGACGGTCCGCAACATCCCCTCGGGCACCGGCTACCAGTACATCGCCCGCGGCGACGAGTTGCCGGCGGCGTTCGCGCCGTCCAACCAACTATGGGTGGAGATGGCCGCCGAGTACGAGACGATGACGCCGATCACGGAGTCGATGGTCCCGAACCTCGCCGGCATCGTGATGAAGGACGAGACCGCAGAGCAACTGCGTGCCTCCTACGGTGAGATCACCGCGTCGACGCTCGTCGACGCCGTCATCGCCGGCGACCTCGTGATGGGCTACACCGACCCGTTCGCTTCCAGCACCGGGCTCAACTTCCTGGTCACCGTGCTCGACACGATCGCCGAAGGCGACGAGGAGCGGATGACCTCCCCCGACGTCGTCAGCGTGTTCGAACAGTTCCAACGACGCGTCCCGTTCGTCGCACTGACGACGCTGCAGATCCGCAACTCCGTGGAGTCCGACACGGGGACGCTCGACGCGTTCGTGCTGGAGTACCAGACCTTCGTCAACACCGACTCGCTCGACTCGGGCTTCGAGTTCATCCCGTTCGGCGTCCGTCACGACAACCCCTTGTACGCCGTCGGCGACCTGACCCCGGCGCAGACCGAGACGCTCGAGTTGTTCGCGGAGTTCTCCGCCTATCCCGAACGGATGGAGCAGGCGGCCGACTACGGGTTCGATCCGCCCGCCTACACCTCCGACATCGACGTGCCTTCGGGCACCACGCTGATCGAGGCCCAGAACGTGTGGAAGGACAACAAGGACGGCGGGCGGACCGTCGCGACCGTGTTCGTCGTCGACGTCAGCGGTTCGATGGAGGGCACGCGGATCCAAGCGGTGCAACGGGCGATGCTCTCGGCGCGCGAGTTCGTCAACACCGACACCCGGGTCGGCGTGGTCGAGTTCAACGACGTCGCCATGCGTCGCCTCCCGATCGCCGAGTTCGACCTCAACCAACAGGCGTTGTACGCCGGCCTCGCCGAAGACCTCAGTCCCGGCGGCGGCACCGCGATGTACGACGGCATCGTGCTCGGTCTGTCGATGCTCGAGGCCGAGGTGGCCGCCGACCCCGAGATCAAGCCGATCCTCGTCGTGCTCACCGACGGCGAGACCACCGACGGGCTCACCTTCGACGACGTCGACCAGGTCATCGAGGGCCTGCGCATCCCGGTGTACACCGTCGGGTTCGAGGCCGACCTGGAGGAGCTCGGCCGGCTGTCGTCGCTCGTCGAGGCCGCCAGCATCGACGCCAGTGAGGAAGACGTCGAGTACAAGATCGCCGCGCTGTTCAACGCCGGCGGGTGAGCTCGAGGTCGTGACACCGTGAAGCCACTGTTGATCTGGTCGGCGCTCGTCGCCGTGATGTTCGGCGGGTTCGCCGTGGCCACCGACGCCACGCGCAGCACCGACCAGGTCTTCGTGGTGGTGGACAGCTCCTTCCCGATGCGCGAGGTGTGGTCGCGGGTGCCGCGCGAGCTCGATCGCATCGACGACCGCTCGTACGCCGAGTTCGCCCTCGCAACCGAGAAGGGCGACATCCACGGCTTCCAGGACGAGCTGGTGCTCGGCGCTGTCGAGCCGTTCGCCCCGTGCACGTTCGAGGGCATCGACGCCTACCCAGCCGCCGCCGACGCCGACGAGCGGATCCTCGTGACCACGCCGGGCTCCTGCGACACGTCCGCCCTCACCGGCTGGACCATCGTCGAGGTCACCCCCTGACCCGGCTCCCCCTCCGTGCTCGGAGGTGTCAGAGGTAGGGGTCGTCGTCGGAGCGCGGTTCGTCCCACCAGTCGTCGGGGACGTCCTTCGATTCCCAGTCGGGATCGGGATAGATGCAGTCGACCGGGCACGCCGGCAGGCACTTGTCGCAGCCGCTGCACAGCTCCGGGATGATGATCACGTCGGGCCCGTGGTTGAAGATCGCACCGAAGTTCGGCGGGCAGTGACGCAGACAGGCATCGCAGTTGATGCACTCGAGCATCTCGATCCGCAAGGGGACGTTGCGCCACTTCTCGTTGCGCGCCCGGCTGGCGATGCGCTCGTCGCGGGTGGCCGTCATCGGCGCCGAGTGTACGTCGCGGACGCGAGCCGACTTGACCCGTGGGTCAAGGTTGCGGCCAGACTGGGCACCGTGACCGACCAGGTCGAGGCCCACGAACAGGACCGCCAGCACACCGAGCACGGACGCGAGCGCAAACAGCAACTGCTCGACGCGGCGACCGAGCTGTTCGCCGAACGCGGGTACGCGGCGACCAGGATCGTCGACATCTGCCAGCGGGCGGGGGTGGCGAAGAGCCTCTTCTACTGGTATTTCCCGACCAAGCGTGAGCTGTTCGCCGACCTCGTCCGCACGATGCGGCTCGGGCTGCGACGCGCCCAGGCCGCGGCGATGGAGGCCGGCGACGCCCTCACCAGGATCGGGCAGGGGTCCGCGGCCAGCGTCCGCTTCATGGCGGATCACGCCGCGTACTTCGCGCTCGTCGATCTCGAGCGGACCGACCCCGAGCTCGCCGACGTCCTCACCGAGGGCAGCGACGTCTATCTGCGCGACGTCCGCCTCCTCGTCGAACAAGGTCAGCGCGACGGCTCGATCATCGACACCGACGCCACCGTGCTGGCGATGGGGGTGCTCGGCGCCGTCTCGTCGTTCTCGAGCGCCTTCCGCAGCGGTCGCCTGCCCGACGCGACGACCGTCGACGACCTCGCCGACGTCGTCGCCCGGTGGGTCACGCGCGCCCTCACCTGAGACCTGACCTGGGGCCGTCCGCAGACCCGTAGCCTGGGATGATGGCCCGACATCGCGGTTCGCGGAGTGTGGAGAGCTCCGCCGTGTGGGCGCTCCTGCCCGTCGCCGTGATGTTGCCGTTCACGCTCTTGGCGCTGTTCCTGTTCTGGCTCCCGTTCGGCCTCGTCACCGACATCCGCTACTGGTGGGTGCTCGTCGCGTTCGCGACCGCCGGCGTCCTGCTCTTCTACCGGCCGTTCCAGGTGTGGGTGCTGACGCCGCTGGTCGGTGCCCGCCGCCCGACCGCCGCCGAAGCGGCGCTGATCGAGCCGTTGTGGTGGCAGGTCGCGCAGGCCAACGACGTGCCCCCGACGCGTTACGTCGTGCGGGTCCTGCCCTCCGACGAGCTCAACGCGTTCGCCTGCGGCGGCCACCTGCTGGTCGTCACCACGTTCGCCCTCTCCGAGCTCGACGAGCGACAGCTGCGCGGCGTGCTCGCCCACGAGCTCAGCCACCATCTCGGGTTGCACACCGTGTCGATCACGATCGGCCAGTGGCTGTCCGTCCCGGTCGTCCTGTTGGCGCGCATCGGCTTCTACCTCGAGAACGTCGCCCACGCCGCGGCGGCGACCTTCGGCGAACGATCCCCGGTGATCCAGTTCGTCGGGTCGGTGCTCGCAGTGCTGCTGCAGGGGTTCTCGTTCGTGTTCACCGCCGCCCTCACCGGGGCCGACGCACTCACCAACCTGGTGGGGCACAGCTCCGAGTTCGAGGCAGATCAGCGAGCGGTCCGGATGGGCTTCGGACGTGAGCTGGCGAGCGCCCTCCGGCTCGTGCTGGCGCGCGGCGACACGGGCCGACCGATCGGCTGGCGCGCCCGGCTCGCCGCCTCGCACCCGCCGGCGCGGACGCGCGTGGCGCGCATCGAGGCGCTGCTCCGCCACCCGGCGCGTTGACGTCGGGCACGGTCGCGCGCCCGGCGAGCTGGACGCCCCACTCGTCGGTCAGGCCGTGAGCGGCGCGACGATGGCATCGAGCAGCGCGATCAGGTCACCCGGCGCGAGCGCCACGTCCAGGCCACGGCGCCCGCCACTGACGTAGACGCGATCGTAGAGCTCGGCGCTCTCGTCGATCACCGTGGACAGCCGACGGCGCTGGCCGAACGGGCTGATGCCGCCGACGACATAGCCGGTGGACCGCTCGGCCTTCGCCGGGTCGCACATCTCGACGCGCTTGACGCCGAGCGCCGCAGCGGCGAGCTTCAGTGACAGCGTGCAGGTCACGGGGATCACGGTGACCCCCAACTGCGACCCGTCGTCGACGAGCAGCGTCTTGAACACCTGGTCCGGGTCGACACCGAGTGCGGCAGCGGCCTCCATCCCGTATCCGACCCGGCTGCCGCCCTCGCCGGCGACCGTGGCGGACCCCTGCTCGTAGGGCATCACCGTGTGGTCCACACCTGCCGCCTCGAGGGCCAGGATCGCCGGGGTCACCGGGCCATTGTCGCCGTGCCGGGTCAATCGGCCAGAATCGACGTCGTGCGCATGACGGTCACCCCGACGACGGATCCGGCGGACTACCCGTTCGCCCACGAGATCCGTGCCCGCTTCGTGGAGACCGATGCGATGGGCATCGTCCACCACAGCAACTACCTCGCCTACTTCGAGGAGACGCGCGTCGCCTTCCTGCGAGCGATCGGACACCCGTTCACCGAGTGGCGCGACGACGGGCTCGAGTCGCCGGTGCTGGAGAGCTTCGTGCAGTACCGGCTGCCGATCGAGTTCGACGAGGTGGCGACCGTGCACGTGGCGCTCGCCCACGTCACCCGGGCGACGTTCCAGATGGCGTACCTGATCACGGTCGGCGACGAGGTTCGGGCCACCGGCGTGACGGTCCACGGCTGCACTGCGGGCGGTCGTCCCACCCGGCTGCCGGCCTGGCTCGCCGAGATGGGCGCCACCACCTCCCCCGTCGACGAACCCGAGCTTTGAGGGTCCGATCCGGGCCCCAGCCACCACCAACCGACCCCCAAACCCCGCACCCACCGTTTTACGGGACCAATCCCGGGCGCAGCCACCACCAACCGACCCCCAAACCCCGCACCCACCGTTTACGGGTCCGATCCGGGGCGTAGCCACCACCAACCGACCCCCAAACCCCGGACCCACCGTTTATGGGTCCGATCCG
>CAYGLH010000041.1:0-16401 GCA_964350535.1 uncultured Ilumatobacteraceae bacterium | reverse complement strand
TGGGCCGTGGGCAGAGCCTGATCGTGTGGGCGATCGCCGAGGGGCGCGCCGCCGCCGCCGGTGCCGACGCCTACCTGATGGGCGATTCCCGCCTGCCCCGCCCGGTCAAGCCCACCGACCGCCCGCTCACGTAGCGGAGCACGGTCCGACGCCGGTCTTACCGCCGGCTTACGTCGTTGTGATGCATGTCTCTTGCGGTGGTGCGCAGGGTGACGTATGGAAATCGCTGGTGGGACGTACGATCAAGGGTCATGCGAACTCGGACTCGACGGGGCTTGGTGGTGGTCTGGCCGCTCGCGCTCGGCGCGATGGTGCTCGGCGCGTGTGGTGACGACGACGGCGCCGGTGCCACGCGTTCGACCCTCGACCTGAGCGAGGGTTCGACCGCCTTCGTCGTGCGGCCGACCGTGCCGTCCAGCTCGGTGCTCGTCCAGAACGCCGGCGACGTGTCCGCCGTCGGCCAGGAGTACACGCTCGTCTTCGGCGACTACCCGCTCGGTGTCGCCGACGCGTTCGGCATCACCGTCGACGAGTTGGTCGAGTACAACGGCTGGGCGTCGGCCGGGGAGTTCCCACCCGCCGGCACCACGATCCTGATCCCGCCCGGCGCGGTGGTGCAGGGCGCGCCGGAGCAGGCGACCGCCGAGTCGACCGCCGCCGCCGACGCCGAGACGGAGACCGCAGCCAGCGGACCCACCACGACGGTCCCGGGCGAGACCATCCCCGAGGCCGGCGACAACTGCGCCGAGGGCACCTACACCATCGCCGAGGGCGACTCGACGCGCATCGCCGTCGCCAACAAGTTCGACGTGACGGTCGACGCGCTCGACGCGGCGAACGTCGGGACCCCGGGCTACAACGCCTTCTACCCCGGTCTCGAGATCATCATCCCGGCCAAGGCCGACTGCTGATCAGATCGACTGGAACACGAAGTTCGTCTGCTTGACCGACTCCATGGTGGCGCTGCTCGCCACGGAGTAGCGATGGCCAGGGAAGAGGATCGTGTCGTCGGGCACCTCAGCCAGCCGCCGCAGGCTCTCGACCATCTTGGCGCCGTCCGATCCAGGAAGATCGGTTCGTCCGCAGCCGTCGAGGAACAGCGTGTCGCCCGCGACGAGTCGACCTTCGACCATGAAGCACTGACTGCCCGGCGTGTGGCCGGGCGTGTGGAGCAGCGTGATGTCGACGCCGCCGACCGTGACGATGTCGCCGGACTCGTGTGCCACCAGGTGCCCCGCCTCGACGTCGGTCGTCTTCGTGACCCACTCGGTCTCGTCGCGCTGTACGTGGATCGGGCAGTCGACGTGGTCGAGGAGGTCGGCGATGCCCTCGATCGTGTACCCCATCATCGACCCACCCACGTGGTCGGGGTGATAGTGGGTGGCCAAGACGCCGGTGAGCTTCATGCCGTCGCCTTCCACGATGTCGACCAACTCCTTCACGGAGTAGGCCGGGTCGACGAGCACGCACTCGCCCGTGCTGCGATCGCCGATCGCGTAGACGAAGTTGACCATCTGCCCGGCCACCTGATCGTCTGCAGCGAAGTCGCGGCCTGACAGGAGCTGGCGGAAGTAGAGGCGCTGTTCGGTCACGTGCGTACGCTACCGACCATGTCCGCAGCCAGGAAGATCGAGCGTCTCTCCCCGGGACAGGAAGTGCCGTTCGGCGGCGACCGTGTCGCCGTCGTCACCGACGAACTGGCAGCGGCCTTCGAGCCGGGCGACCACTTGGTGGTCGTGCAGGACACCGGCGACCTGCTCCGGATCCCCGCCGCCGAACAGCAGCTCGTGGCCGCCACGGTGGGCCGCGCCGTCGACGGCTTCGCCGGCCTGGCGGGATGCAGCGACCAGGCGATCACGGACTTCTTCGACGCGTTCGCCCGCCGTCTCGCCGACCCGACGTCGGTCGACCCGATCCTCGAGGCGAACGCCGCCGATGTCGATCGGGCCAAGGCGGCAGGCCGCTCGACCACCCGCCTCGTCATGTCCGAGCAGATGCGCGCCGACATGATCGCCGGCCTGCGCGGCTGGCGCGACGCGCCCGCCGCACGCGACGAGCTCGTGCGGACGGTCGAGCACGACGGTTGGGACGTCGAGCTGCGGCGGGCACCCGTGGGCGTCGTGGGGTTCGTCTTCGAGGGACGCCCGAACGTGTTCGCCGACGCATGTGGTGTGGTGCGCACCGGCAACGCGGTCGTGTTCCGGATCGGCTCCGACGCCCTCGGCACGGCGCGGGCGATCGTCCGTCACGCGCTCGACCCGGCGCTCGTCGAGGCCCAGCTCCCGTCGGGAACGGTGCAGCTCGTCGACTCGCCGTCGCGCGCCGCTGGGCACGCCCTGTTCAGCGATCGTCGGCTCGGCCTCGCCGTGGCCCGCGGCTCCGGCCCGGCCGTCGCGCAGCTCGGCGCCGTCGCCCGGCAGGCGGGGGTGCCGGTCAGCCTGCACGGGACGGGCGGCGCCTGGATGGTCGCCGGGCTCGAGGCGACACCCGACCGGCTCGCCGCCGCGGTCGAGCACTCGCTCGACCGCAAGGTGTGCAACACGCTCAACGTGTGCGCGGTGCCGATCGCACGGGCCGCTGAGCTGGTGCCTGCGGTGCTCGCCGGCCTCGACGCCGCTGCCGAGCGACGCAACGCACCGGCCAGGCTGCACGTCGTCGGGGAGGCCGAGCGCTGGGTGCCGCAACAGCGCTTCGAGCAGCGCGTGACGATCGAACGTGGCGACGGCGCGATCGACGAGCCCGCCGCCAGCTCCCTCGCCGAATCCGAGCTCGGCACCGAGTGGGAATGGGAGGAGTCACCGGAGATGACGCTGCTCGTCGTCGAGTCGGTGGAGCGAGCGGTCGAGCTGTTCAACACCTACAGCCCACGCTTCGTCGCGTCCTTGATCAGCGATGCGGACGACGAGCGGTCGGCGTTCTACGAGTCGGTCGACGCGCCGTTCGTCGGCGACGGGTTCACGCGCTGGGTCGACGGGCAGTACGCGCTCGACACGCCCGAGCTCGGTCTGTCGAACTGGGAGGGCGGGCGGATGCTCGGGCGTGGCGCGATCCTGTCCGGCGACAGCGTGCACACCATCCGCTACACCGCGCACATCCGCGACCCACAGCTCCGTCGTTGAGCGTCGCGCGGCGGTGACCGCTCAGCGCCAGATGCCGGTGATGTCGACCACGACGTGGGTCGGCTTGTTCACCGTGATGCACACCGATCCGTCCGACGCCAGCGCGACGTTCGTGCCGTTGGCGATCGCCTCGGGACGCTCGAAGTTCACCGTGGAGACCCCGGAGTTCGCGCCGCACGGCTCGACCCGGACCCACCCGCGTTGGCCGGCACCCACCGCCACCACGTTGAGGCTGGCGCCGCGCGCCGCCGACGGGATGCCGCGGTTGCCGGCGACCTTCACCTTCAGCGTGCGGCCGGGCACCAGGCGCTGTGCGTCGGCATACGGGTTGAGCTTGGCGTGCGTCGAACGCGTGTCGGCGAGCCGCACCGGCTGCAGCCGTTGGAAGTCGTAGCTCCCCTGTCCACCGATCCAGCCGGTGACGTCGAGCACGACGTCGGTGCTCACGTTGGCGCGCATGCACACCGCCCCGGACGACGACAGCGGGACCACGGCGGAGTTCGGCCGGTCGGTCCGGTACTGCGGGTTCACCGACGAGACCGATGTCTCGGCACCGCACGGGAAGGCGCGGATCCAGCCGTCCTTCGACGGCTGCACCGACGTGATGTTGAGCACGACGGAACGGGCGTGCGACGGCACCGACCGGCGACCGGCGACCTGCACCTTCATCACGGTGTTCGCCTTGAGTCGGGTGCCGTTGCGCGAGTCGAGGATGCGGTCGGGGGTGATCACCGTGAGGGCGTCGCTGGCGCCCGATGCGGTGTACCCGTTGACGTCGATCACGAGATCGGTGGCCTTGTTGGCGTAGAGACAGATGTCGCCCCCTGCCATCGGGACGATGGCCTGGTTGGGTGCGGCCTCGTTCGAGCGGAAGTTGAGGGTGGAGACGGTGGGGAGCGCGCCGCAGTTGTACACCGTGAGGAAGCCGGCGGCGGACGCGTTGACCGCCGTGAAGTTGGCGCTCACGGCGGTGGCACTGGTGGGGATGCCGCCCTTGCCGGCGACCTTGAAGCGCACGACCTTCTTCGCCGGGATGCGCGTGAGGCCGATCCGCTCGCGGGAATCGGCGATGCGCTTCGGTGTGACCGAACGGAACCCGACCGGGTTGCCGAGCGTGGTCGTGTTCGGCGGCGTCGGCTCTGCCGGTCCGAGCAGCTGGGCCTCGGGGTCGACGGTGAACGACCAGGTGACGGAGCCGCCGCTGCTGTTCACCGTGGCGGTGTAGGTGCCCGGCGACAGCGCGACGGCCGGGATCACGGTGACCGCGTTGTTGCCGCGCAGGATGGCGCTGGCGGTGCCCGAGGTGTTGCCGGAGTACAGCGTGCAGGTCGGCACCGAACCGTTCGGTCCGCGCAGCGTGGCGTTCGCCCAGCTGACGCCGCCCGGCATCATCGCCACCAGCGGCAGTCCGACGGTGCGGCCGCTCCAGCCGCAGAAGCTGCGCGGGTCGGGCGTCTCGCTCTGGAAGCGCGACAGGCTGGTCCGCGCGCCCTTCCCGGGGAACACGATCGGCGTGCTCGTGCCACGCCCCGAGTCGAGACCGGACAACACGTCGAGCGTCGCCGCCGACCGGGCGTAGCTGGCGGAGTGCGACGGAGGACTGGTGCAGAGCCCGAAGCCGGTGGTCTGCAGTCCGGGTCGGAGGACGCCGATCGCGTGGAACGGCCCACCCATCCACTGGTCGATGTGCTGGCGGGCGTTGAACGACGGGCTCGAGTGCACGCTGAGGTTGCCGTTGCGTCCGGCTCGGTCACCGGCCGCCGAGTACCCCCACGTGCCGGGTGTCTCGTGGTGGGCGATGCCGTTGGCCAGCATCCAGCAGGAGTGGTTGCGGGCACCTGCCGAGAGGTTGCTGTCGTTGCGGACGGCGGGCAGGCCGGACTGCTGGCGGTAGGCGTTGATGATGCCGAGCCAGTCGTTGTCGGACACCGCCCATGCCTGGGCGGACCCCGCCGGCGCAGCGAGCACGAGCAGGCTGGCCACCAGCGCGAAGGCGCCGAGCAGCGCGGTGAGGGGTGGACGCGATTCTGTGGTGTGGGGCATGGGGCAGCAAGAAGTCACAAGGTGAGGTGTCGGTCCCGCTGCTCGACACATTACAGATTCGTGATGGTCCAATCTCGAATCGGTGACAGATCGCGGATCGCCCCTGCTCAGGGGCGTGTGAGCTGCCGGTTGTCGATGAGCCGCACATCGCCCATCCACACCGCCGTCGCCACCCGCAGCCCCGGACGGAGCACGGTGTCCGGCGCCAGTTCGATCAGGTCGGCCGGATCGAAGATGGTCACGTACTCGAGGCGGGCGAGCGGTTCGGCCGCGACGACCGCCGCGGCGGCTGCGCACGCCGCGCCGGCCGTCGCCCCGCCCGGAGGGGGTGGGCCCTCGGCGATCTCGGCGGCGGCGGCGAGCGATCGCGGGACGCACACCGCAGCGGCGCGCTGGCCCGGATCGAGACGCTCGTTGCGGCTGGACAGCGCGACGTCGTCGGGGTCGCGCACGATCGGCGCGGGCACGATCTCCACGCCCGTGTCCAGGTCGGCGGCCATGCGGGTGATGATCGCGAGTTGCTGGAAGTCCTTCTCACCGAACACCGCGAGGTCGGGCCGGACGGCGCCGAACAACTTGGTGACGACGGTGGTCACGCCTTCGAAGTGCCCGGGGCGCATCGGCCCCTCCATCACCGCTGCAAGGTCGCCCGGCACGACGTGCGTCTGGTGACCGGGCGGATACATCGTCGCGGCCGTCGGTGCGTACACCGCGTCGACACCCGATGCCGCGCACTCGGCCAGGTCGCGCTCGATCGGCCTCGGATAGCCGTCGAAGTCCGCCGGCTCGTTGAACTGCAGCGGGTTGACGAAGATCGACACCACGACGTGGTCCGATCGGTCGGCGGCGCGGGCGATCAGCTCGTGATGGCCGCGGTGCAACGCCCCCATGGTGGGCACCAGGCCGATTCGCCGTCCCGCGCGGTGCTGCGCGTCGCTCCACGCGCGCATCTCGTCGGGGGTGGTGAAGGTGATCATGGGGGGCACACGTCACCGTAGGCGAGCAGGTCGCCGATCGTGGTTGCGGCGAGCACGGCGTGGGTGCACGCGTCGGCGAAGGCGTCGGCCGACGCGTGGAGCAACTGGTTCAGCACGTGGATGCGCGCGGCGTGTTCGGCCGGGCAGGCGACGGCGTTCGTGGCGAGGCCGAACACGGTGTCGCCGTCGACCATCGAGTGTGCCGGACGGACCGCCCGCGCCAGGCCGTCGTGGGCCACGCTGGCCAGTTTGCCCACCTCTGCCTTCGACAGCGAGGCGTCCGTGGCGACCACCCCGACGGTGGTGTTCAGGCCGGCCGACGCCGTGGGCGCGACGTCGTCGACGCTCGACGCGGGCCGAGCGTCGGTCAGCTCCCGGAGCGCTGCGCGGCGCTCGGCCGATGGGCGGCGCAGGCCCCAGCCGGCGTGCTCCCACGGCAGCCCCGAACGCGGATCGGTGACGGCGCCGACGGCGTTGACGACGGCGAGCGCACCGACGACGAAGGTGGCGTGGGCGCCGTCCCCGTCGAGTGGCACCGTGACCGTCCGGCTCGCCGTGCCCACCCCTCCCTGGAGACCACCGGCCTTCGCTCCCGTACCGGCTCCGACGGAGCCCCACGTGCGCTGGCGCGCCGACGCGCGTTCGATGGCGCGCCTCCCGAACGTCGCGTCCGGCCGCCGTTCGATGTGTCCGGCGCGACCGAGGTCGAAGATCACTGCGCTCGGGACCACCGGGACGACGGGCCGGTCGGGGGTGCCCGGCGGACCGACGGGGAATCCCTGGCCGCGGGCTTCCAGCCAGGCCATGACCCCGTCGGCGGCGGCCAGCCCGAATGCGCTCCCGCCGGAGAGGCACACTGCATGGACCCGGTCGATCAGGTTCTCCGGGGCGAGCGCGTCGGTCTCGCGGGTGCCGGGGCCGCCGCCGCGCACGTCGACGCCCGGCGTCGCGCCGTCCGGCACGTGCACGCAGGTGGTGCCCGTCTGCCATCCGCGGCCGGTCCGCTGGTAGTGGCCGACACGCACGCCGCCGACATCGATGATCGAGCCGTGGGGTGATGGCATGCGGTCACGCTACGGCACGCGGGGATAGCGTCGGCAAGGTGCTGCACCGCGACCGGCTTCCCGACACGCGGCGTCAGCGCGCCCTCACCGCCGCCAAGCGGGCGGCCGGCGAACTCGTCCAGCGGGCGTGGGAACAGACGGTCGAGCTCGGGGCGATCGGCCCGCATTCGCGCCGTGGCCGCCGCTTCGGCGCCTTCGGCGACGGCAGCGTGATCTGCTTCCCCCCGACGGCGTTGGTCAACGAGTCGTACATCCGCATCGGTGCCCACACGGTGCTCGGTCCGAACATCTCGCTGTCCGCCGGGATGGTGCCGGGTCAATCGATGGTCACCGACCCGGTCGTCACGATCGGCGACCGGTGCCTGATCGGGAAGGGCAGCGGCATCGTCGGCCATCTCGAGATCGTGATCGGCGACGACGTCTGGACGGGGCACCACGTCTACATCACCGATCAGAACCACGGGTACGAACGGCTGGACCTGCCGATCTCGCAGCAGCACATGCCCGAACGGCCCGTGCACGTCGGTTCGGGCTCGTGGCTCGGACACGGCACCGTCGTCCTCCCGGGTGCGCAGATCGGCCGGCACGTGGTGATCGGGGCGAACAGCGTCGTCACCGGCACGATCCCCGACAACTGCGTCGCGGCGGGCGTCCCCGCACGGGTGTTGAAGCAGATCGACGCGACCGAACCCGAGGCGGGCCGACCCGTCTGACGAGCGCCGCCGTCCGACGGGTCAGATGACCGAGCCGCGCGGGGGAGCGCAGCTCGGCATCTCGTTGTCGCCGGCGAACGTCTCGATGCGTTCCGTGATCGGGATGTCGTTGACCGCCGTCTCCCGGAACGGACCGTCCTCACCCGAGCGCAACTGCTCGGCGTAGGCGTACCGGTCGTCGAGCAGCGTGCGGTAGTCGGCGAGCCAGTCGGGCACGATCGCCTGACCCTTCTCGTCGGTCGGCCCGACCGCTTCGATGTCGTCGAGCATCGTCGACAAGATGTCCGTCGACTCCACGACCAGGTCGGCGCGCACCTCGAGGTCGTCGGACGTCTGGGCGTCCACCACCGTCAGCGCAACCTCGGCCTCGTCGCAGATCTGCTCGGCCCGCTCCGCCCAGGCACGGTCATCGATCTTGTTGACCGCCTCCTTGGAGGCGAAGAACAGCGCCCAGACCCAGAACGCTGCGAACAGCCCGAAGCCGACGAGTGCGAGCACGCGCTTGACGATCGTCCACGGGCCGAGCGGCGGAGGTGTGGCGTCGGCGTCCTCGGCCGGCGATGCGTGCAGGTCGCTCGTACTGGTCACGGTGCACAGCACGCTATGGCCGGGATCCCGACGCCGAAACACGCGGGCGTCAGAGGCATCGCGTGCTGGTAGAACCGCAGCCTGTGGATCGAGGGGTGAGCGACCGAGACGACCGGGTGACGCCGGCGGGTGGCTGGTCGAGCCGCGTTCGCGACAGCGCCGCGCTGATCTCGTCGATGCTGCGCCTGCACCCGCGGCTGTTCGGCATCGCGATGGTCGGCGCGGCGGTCTTCGCCGTCTGCACGATCGCCTCGGGCATCGCCATCGAGTGGGTCATCGACAACGTCGTCGGACCACGCTTCGAGGAAGGGAGCGTGGCCCTCGGCACGTTCCTCGCCGGCGTCGGCCTGATCATCGGCATCGGCATCCTGCGGGCGATCGCCGTGGTCGTCCGACGTTCGTTCGCATCGATGGGGATGTGGCGCGTCGCCGAGACGGCGACGAACGGGGTGCTGCGCCAGCTGGTCCGCCAACCGATCCCGTGGCACCGACGGCGGCCCGACGGCGACCTCGTCGCCCGAGCCGGGGTCGACGCAGAGGCCGCCGTCAGTGTGCTGGCACCGATTCCCTTCGCCGCCAGCACGGTGCTCATGATCGTGCTGGCCACCGTGTGGATGTTCGTGATCGACGTCTGGCTCGGGGTCGTCGCGCTCGTCGTGTTCCCGCTCCTGGTCGCCACCAACGTGGTGTACGAGCGGCTCGCCGCCGTGCACTTCACCCGGGCGCAGGACCAGCTCGGCGACTTCACCGCCGGCGTGCACGAGAGCTTCGAAGGTGTGCAGCTCGTGAAGGCCTATGGGGCGGAGGACCGCGAGACGGCACGCCTGGGCGAACTGGCCGAGCGCGTCCGCAGGTCACGGGTGAGCGCGATCTCGTTGCGCAGCTGGTTCGAGGCGCTGCTCGACGTGATCCCGTCGCTGACCAACATCGGGCTCGTCGTGCTCGGCGCGGCGCGGGTCAGTTCGGGCGACGCCACCGTCGGCGAGTTCTCGGCGGCGATCTTCATCTTCACGCTGCTCGTCTTCCCGTTGCGGTTGATCGGCTACGCCCTGAGCGAGCTGCCGCGGTCGCGGGCGGCATGGTTCCGCATTCGTGCCGTGGTCGACGAGCCCGCCGAGCCCGACCCGGCCGCCAGCATCGGCGTTCCCCCCGACGGCGTCGGCGCGCTGCTCGCCGACGTCACCTACCGCCACCCCGACGACGAATGGGTGCCCGACGACGCGGGCTACGAAGACGAGCCGACGTTGCGCGATGTCGACCTCGTGCTCCCGTCCGGGACGATCACCGCGATCGTGGGGCCGACCGGCGCGGGCAAGACGACGCTCGCGGAACTGCTGATCGGGTTGCTGCCGCCGACCGGTGGGACAGTGGCGCTGGCGGGCGGGGAGCGCTGCATCGTGTTCCAGGAGGCGTTCCTCGTCTCGGGGAGCATTCGCGAGAACGTCGAACTGGGCGTGCACCTCGACGACGGCGCGATCTGGGAAGCGCTGCGGTTGGCGGAGGCCGGCGAGTTCGTCGGCCGGCTCCCGCACGGCCTGGACACCGTGGTCGGCGAGCGCGGGGTCAGTCTCAGCGGCGGGCAACGCCAGCGGATCGCCCTGGCCCGGGCATTGTCCAGGCGCCCCGCACTGCTGGTCCTCGACGACACGACGTCGGCGCTCGACCCCACCACCGAAGCGGCGGTCCTCGCCAACCTGCGAACGGCGTTCGACACGACGACCGTGGTGATGATCGCCTCGCGGCCGAGCACGATCGCACTCGCCGACGACGTCATCTTCCTCAGCGGCGGTCGCATCGTCGGCCACGGCACCCACGCCGAGCTGATGGAGCGGACAGGCGGATACCGCGACCTCGTCGAGGCGTTCGAGGCCGATCGCACCGGGGCCGCGTCGTGAGCGTCAACGACCCCGTGCTCGCCGTTCGTGCCGGATCGCCGATCGTGCCGTCGTCCGACTCGGCGGTGCGCACGATCGGTCGCGGCCTCGAGATCGCCCCCGTGCTGCGCCAAGGACTCGGGCTGACGTGGCTGCTCGCCGCCGTGGGCGCCGGCGGACGCGTGGTCGTCCCGATCCTCATCCAGCAGGCGATCGATCGGGGCATCGTCGGGCGCGACGACGTGCGTGTCGGGTACGTCGCCCAACTCGCGGTGGTCGCCGCCGCAGCGGTGGTGATCGCCGGGTTCTCCTACCGGCAGGCCGCGTTCCGGCTCGGACGGCGGAGCGAGCAGGCGTTGTACGACCTGCGAGTCAAGCTCATCTCGCACATCCACCGGCTGAGCCTCGCCGACCACAACGAGGAGCAGCGGGGCGGGCTCGTGGCGCGGGTCACCAGCGACATCGAGACGCTCGCGCAGTTCTTCCAGTGGGGTGGTCTGGCGTGGCTCATCGACGGCACGCTGATGTTGATCGTCGCCAGTGTGATGCTCGCCTACGACTGGATCCTGGCCGTCGTGGCGTTCGCCGTTGCGCTGCCGTTGGCGTTCGTGCTCCGCGCCGTGCAAGCCCGGCTCGTCGTCGCCTACGACGCAGCGCGCGAGCGCAACGGTGAGATGCTCGGGGCGATCACCGAGGTGGTGTCCGGTGCGCCGACGATCCGGGCCTATGGCGCCGGCGCGGCGATGGAGGAGCACGCCGGACGATCGGTGGCGGCGAAGGCGAAGGCACAGATCCGCGCCGCGCTGATCGGCGCGTTCCTGTTCCCCTCGGGCGAGGTGTTCTCGGTGTTCACCGTGAGCGCCGTCGTCGGCGTGGGCGTGTGGCGTGGCCCCGACAGCGGCCTCACGGCCGGCGCGCTCGTGGGCTTCATCTTCCTCACCTATCGGTTCCTCGAACCGATCGCCGAGTTCACCGAGGTGCTCGACCAGACGCAGACGGCGGTCGCCGGGTTGCGCAGGGTGCTGTCCGTGCTCGACCTGCCGGTCGGTCCGCCGGCGCCGACCGCTCCGGTCGCGCTGCCCGAGGGGACATTGTCGATCGCCGTGCGGGACGTCTCGTTCTCCTATCCGAGTCGGGTGGAGCGCGGCGAACGCGACGACCTCGTCCTCAGCCACATCGATGTCGAGATCCCGGCGGGCCAGAACGTCGCCCTCGTCGGCGCCACCGGGTCGGGCAAGACCACCCTCGGTCGCCTGATCGCGCGCTTCGCCGATCCGACGGTCGGCGATGTCGAACTGGGCGGCGTGCCGCTGCCGTGCGTCGACCCCGATGAGCTCCGTCGGCGGCTGGTCGTGGTCGCCCAGGAGCCGTTCCTGTTCGACCGGTCGATCGCCGAGAACGTGGCCTTCGCCGACCCCGACCGTGGCATCGACGACGTCGGCCGCCTCGTCGGCGAGCTCGGGCTGGACGACTGGGTCGGGGGGTTGGCCGACGGGCTGGCCACCCGCGTCGGCGAGCGCGGCGAGCAACTCTCGGCGGGCGAGCGACAGCTCGTCGCGCTGCTTCGCGCCGGTTTCGCCGACCCCGACGTCCTGATCCTCGACGAGGCGACGTCGTCGGTCGACGCCCTCACCGAGGTGCGCATCGCCCGGGCGCTCGAGCGGTTGGCGTCGTCGCGGACGACGATCTCGATCGCTCATCGGCTGTCGACGGCGGCGCGCGCCGACCGGGTGCTCGTCCTCGCCGACGGACGCCTGGTGGAGGACGGGCCGCACGACGAGCTCGTGACAGCAGGCGGTGCCTACGCCCGGCTGTACGAGTCCTGGGTCGCCGCCACCTCGCTCTGACCGCTCGGTGCACGGATCGGTGCACGGATGGAGCGCTGTCCACCCGTCGGTATCGTCCCGGCGATGGCGGGACCAGGACTCGAGCACTCCCCGGGTTGGTACCCCGATCCGACGGGACGCTTCGAGTTCCGCTATCACAACGGCTCGTCGTGGACCGCGGACGTGGCCGACGGGGGAGCGCGGTTCGTCGACCAGCTCTCCACCGTCGACGACGGTGCACGACCGGGAGGCCCACCTCGGCGCGAGCGGCTCGCCGGCTGGTCGATGGCGCTCGGCATCGTGGGGGTGGTCCTGGGCTGGATGCCCTACGTCGTCGTCGCCGGCGCGATCGCCTCGCTCCTCGCGATCGTGTTCGCGACGGTCGTGCGACGCCGTGCCTCCGGCGGCGCACCCGACCCGCGCTCCGGCGTCGGTCTGCTCACGGGGGCGATCGGTCTCGTGGTGGCAGTCGCCGGCGTCTTCCTCACGTTCGTCGTCGACGACGCGCTCGACCGGTATCAGCACCCGGCGCCGCATCGCGCCGAGGTGACGGCCTGCTCCACCACCGGAGGCCTGGCGTCCGCCGACATCGAGATCACCTCGGAGCGCGGTGCGGATGACGGCGCCGCCGACTTCACGGTGCTGCTGTGGTTCGTCCGCGCCGGGACCGACAACGTGCTCGCCAGCGCGAGCCTCGAGCTGGACGACGTCGAACCGGGGGACACGGCGACGGCGAGCGCCTCACGTCGGATCGCCGACTCGGCGGGGAGCGCGCCCGCCGTCGACTGCGTGATCGGCGAGGTCAACGGGCCGTTCCCCTTCGGGCTCGACGTCGGTTGGTGACGCCGGCGGCTCGGAGAACCGCCGGGAACGGGCGGACTCGGCCTCGGTAGGGTCACCGAGGTGGAGATCGTGCTCGTCCGTCACGCCCAACCCGAATGGATCCGCGACGGACTGAACGTGGAGGACCCGCCGCTCACCGAGCTGGGCAGAGCGCAGGCCGAGCGCCTGGCCGAGTACCTGATCCGCGAGGACTTCGACGAGGTGCTCGTGTCCCCGCTGCGTCGGGCGCGCGAGACCGCTGCGCCGCTGCTGCGGGCACTCGGCCGCGACGAGCACGTCGCCCCGTGGCTGCGCGAGATCGGCGATCCGGACTGGCACGGGCAACCGGCCGAGCTGTCGCAGCGCGCCTACGAGGAGCTCCGTACCCGGTCAGCGGACGATCGCTGGCACGGGTTGGAGGGCGGCGAGACCGTGCGTGAGTTCTCCGAGCGCATCCACCGGGGCGTCGACGAGTTCCTCGCCGAGCGTGGCGTCACCCACGGCGGGCACGAGCTGCCGTTGTGGCAGGTCGCCGACCCGGGCACCCGGATCGCCCTCATCGCCCACGCCGGCACCAACTCGATGACGATCGGCCGGTTGCTGGGGTACCCGGCGACCCCCTGGGAGTGGGAGCGGTTGGTGTTGATGCACGCATCGGTGTCGCGGGTCGAGGCGGTGCCGTCCGGCGGTGACCATTTGTTCAGCCTCACCCGCCTGAGCGACGTGGAGCACCTCGACCAGGACCTCCGGACCCGCTGACCGGCGGCGGCGACGCGTACCGTGCGGTGATGGCCACTGCGGATCCGGACCGCCTCAAGCGGTTCTCCTTCACTGTCTTCACCCAGCTCAGCGGTGCGGTCACCGCCGGGATGATCCATCTGGGCGACAAGCTCGGCCTGTACCGGGCGCTCGCCGCCGGGCCCTCGACCACCGCCGAGCTGGCGGAGCGCACGGGCCTCGACGAACGCTGGGTGCGCGAATGGGCGTCGAACCAGGCGGCGGCGCGCCTCGTCGAGTTCGAACCGGGCGACGATCCGGCAGCGACGCGCTTCTCGCTCTCGCCCGAGGCGGTCGCCGTGCTGGCGTCGCCCGACGACGAGGCGTTCGGCATGGGGATGTTCCACCGGTTCCCGGCCACGATGGCCGCACTGGAGGCGATGCCCGACTGCTTCCGCAGCGGACTCGGGCACGACTACGACAGCCACGGCGCCGAGGGCGCGGTCGGCATCGAGCGCAGCTTCGAACCGTGGAACCGTCACCATCTGCTCCCGACCGTGCTCCCCACCCTCGACGGGGTCGAGGACGCGCTCGTCGCCGGTGCCTCCGTCGCCGACATCGGGTGCGGCGCTGGGGGAGCGGTGCTCCTGATGGCCGGGGCCTACCCGGCGAGCCGCTTCACGGGATACGACATCTCGCAGTTCGCGCTCGAGCGGGCGGAGGCGCGGCGGGCCGATGCCGATGCCGGCAATGCCCGCTTCGTCGACCCCCGCGTCGAGCCGTTGCCGGACGACCACTCCGTCGATCTCATCACCACGTTCGACTGCATCCACGACATGACCGATCCGCAGGGGATGATGCACGCGATCCGCGAGGCGATCGCCGACGACGGCACGTGGCTGCTCGTCGACATCAAGGGCCGTGACACGCTCGCCGAGAACATCGAGAAGAACCCGATGGCGGCGTTGATGTACGGCGTGAGCGTCCTGTCGTGCATGTCCTCGGCGCTGTCGACGCCCGACGGTGCGGGGCTGGGCACACTCGGTCTTCCCGAGTCCGTCGCCCGCGAGATGGCCGGCGACGCCGGGTTCACGCGCTTCCGCCGGCTCCCGATCGACCACTCGATCAACGCGTTCTACGAAGTGCGGCCGTGATGTCGCACACCGCGCTCGACGAGGTCGCGTCAGGTCGTTCGCTCGCCGGCGCCCCGCTCATCTGCAACCAGACGGAGGATCGATGACCCGCTTGACCACACTGTCGAGGTCGGTGGAGGGACGGGTGGCCATCGTCACCGGTGCCGCGAGCGGGATGGGGCGGGCGACCGCCCATCTCTTCGCCGACGAGGGCGCCCGAGTGGTCGTCGCCGATCTCGGCGAGCACCGGGTGGCGGAGGTCGTCGCCGAGATCCACGGCGCCCACGGACCGGACGCTGCGTTGGGAGCGGTGTGCGACGTGTCCGACCCCGACCGGTTGCGGCAGCTCGTGGACGAGACCGTCGCGTGGGCCGGCCGGCTCGACATCGTCGTGAACAATGCGGGGATCTCGGTGCTCAACACGGCCTTCGAGAACGTGCAGGGCGACGACGAGTTCGAGAGCAACTGGCAGCGCACGCTCGACATCAACCTCACGTCCCACGTCCGCCTGGTGCGCTACGCACTCCCGCATCTGATGGAGTCCGGGTCCGGTCGGGTGGTGAACATCGCCTCGACGGAGTCGATCGTGACGACCCCGGCGCTCGCCGCGTACGCCGCTGCGAAGGCCGGCGTGGTCGGACTCACCAAGAGTCTGGCGGTCGAGCTGGGCAAGCACGGCGTGACCGTCAACTGCATCTGTCCGGGGCCGATCAACACCGGGATGACCGCCGGGATCGACGACGAGGCGAAGCAGACCTATGCGCGCCGTCGCGTCCCGTTGCGGCGCTACGGCGAGCCGGAGGAAGTGGCGCAGATGACGCTCAACCTCTGCCTGCCGGCATCGAGCTTCGTCAACGGCACGTCGATCCCCGTCGACGGTGGGATGACGATCCGCCACACGTAGCTGCTGCGTTCCCCGGCCACGCAGGCCGCGATCGGCCGCTCGCTCCGCCGGCGCGCCGCGCACTCGCACACCTTCGGCTGCGAGTGGCGATCACTCGTGCGCGTAGCCGTCGAAGAACCCCTCGAGACCGGTCGGGGTGTGCCGCCCGATGGCGTACTGCTCGAGGATCCCGACACCGAGGTGGTCGCCGACGCCACCCGAGGCGGTGGCGCGCACGACGGTCTGCACGTGCACGTGGTGCGGCGCGACCGGGTCGTCGACGGGCAATGACCATCGATCGCCGGCAACCTCCAGCTCGCCCTTCCACACGCCGTGCCCCCATTCCGGGTGCGAGTAGCCGAGGCCCGCCATCTGGAACTCGTACAACGGCTCGAGGACGACGGTGGACGGCGCACCCTGCCACGGCGTCAGGTCGAGCGAGAAGTTGGCTGCCGCCCGCGTCCCAGGGCGCCACGCCAGCTCGTAGTCCACGTCGCGCACCGCCTCGGCGGGCCCGTCGTCGGGGGCGATGAAGCCCGTCTCGTGCCAGCGCTTGCCATCGGAGAGCTCGTTGACGTCGAAGTGGGTGCAGAACGTGTCGAAGCACACCGGTGCCCACAGCCAATAGAACTGCGGGTCGGC
>CAYGLH010000040.1:14655-16665 GCA_964350535.1 uncultured Ilumatobacteraceae bacterium | reverse complement strand
CGACTGACCGCTGCGAGCGCTCACAGGGAACTCACAGGATGCTCGTCCCTGGCTCTCACCGGGCCGGTGCATGATCGAGCCATGAGCACGCATGACCAGCACGATGATCATGACGACTTCGGCGGCCTGCAGCGCGACCTGCCGCGGCTGATCGACCGCCGTCGCGCCCTCCAGGTGGTCGGCGGCATCAGCCTCGCCGGCCTGCTCGCCGCCTGCGGGTCCAGCAGCACGACGACTGATTCGACGACTGACTCGACGTCTGACACGACGGCCGACACGACGCCTGCAGCGGACACGACCGCGCAACCCGCCGGTGAGGCGATCCCCGACGAGACGGCCGGCCCGTACCCGGCCGACGGATCGAACGGTCCGAACGTGCTCGGCACGAACGGCATCGTCCGCTCCGACATCACCGGCAGCACCGGCGACCTGTCCGGTACGGCCGACGGCGTCCCGACGACCGTGCAGCTGACCGTCGTCGATGCCGCCACCGGCAGCGCCCTGCCCGGCGCGGCGGTCTACCTGTGGCACTGCACCGCGGACGGCCGCTACTCGATCTACGAGATCGAGGACCAGAACTTCCTCCGCGGCGTCCAGGCGGCGGACGAGGCCGGCCGGCTCTCGTTCGAGACAATCTTCCCCGGCTGCTACGCCGGACGCTGGCCGCACATCCACTTCGAGGTGTACGACGGCCTCGACGCGGCCACCGCCGGGAGCCAGGCGATCAAGACGACGCAGCTGGCCATCGCCGAGGCCGACTGCCAGGCGGTGTATGCCGACAGCCGCTACGGCGACTCGGCGGGCAACCTCGGCCGTCTCTCGCTGGCGACGGACAACGTCTTCGCGGACGGCTGGGAGGAGCAGCTCGCCACCTCCACCGGCTCGAACGACGACGGCTACACCATCGCCCTCACCGTCCGCGTCTGAGGGTGTGGCGGCCGCGGCCCCTGGGCATCCTCGGGCCATGAGTGCCACCGCCGACACGACCAGCGCGTACATCGAGGACGAGTACGAGCGCGACACGGAGTACATCGAGGACCGCATCACCGCCGACGGGTCCAGTGGGTGGCCGGTCGAGGCAGGCCGCTACCGACTCGCCGCGGCTCGGGCGTGTCCGTGGGCCAACCGGGCGATCATCTCGCGACGCCTGCTCGGGCTGGAGGACGCGATCTCGATGGGCATCGCCGGTCCGACCCACGACGCCGACAGCTGGACCTTCGACCTCGACCCCGACGGCGTCGACCCGGTGCTGGGCATCCCGAAGCTGAAGGACGCCTACGAGGCGAGGTTCCCCGGCTACCCGAAGGGCATCACGGTCCCGGCGATCGTGGAGATCGACAGCGGCAAGGTGGTCACCAACCACTTCCGGATGATCACCGAGGACTTCGCCACCGAGTGGCGCGACCTCCACCGCGACGGCGCCCCCGACCTCTACCCCGAGCATCTGCGCGACGAGATCGACGACGTCGCCGGCCTGATCTACGAGGACGTGAACAACGGCGTGTACCGCTGCGGGTTCGCCGGCAAGCAGTCGAGCTACGACCGCGCCTACCGCACGCTGTTCGAGCGACTCGACTGGGTGTCCGAGCGGCTCTCCGATCGTCGCTACCTCGTCGGCGACTCCATCACCGAGGCGGACATCCGACTCTTCACGACGCTCGTCCGCTTCGACGCCGTGTACCACGGCCACTTCAAGTGCAACCGACAGAAGCTGAGCGAGATGCCGGTGCTGTGGGCCTACGCCCGCGACCTCTTCCAGACGCCCGGGTTCGGCGACACGGTCGACTTCGCCCACATCAAGTCGCACTACTACGAGGTGCATCGCGACGTGAACCCGACCGGCATCGTGCCCCTCGGTCCGGACCTCACCTCGTGGGCGGAGCCGCACGGTCGCGAGGTGCTCGTCGGCCGACCGTTCGGCGACGGTACGCCGCCCCCACCGCCACGGCCGGGTGAGGTCGTCCCCCCGGACCACAACCCCGCGCTGCGGCTCCTCGCGGCGCGCTGACC
>CAYGLH010000040.1:9739-14555 GCA_964350535.1 uncultured Ilumatobacteraceae bacterium | reverse complement strand
CCGAACCCGGCGACGGTCGTGCGTCGCCCGTCGCTCGTCACGGCCAACGGACCGACGCGGATCTCGTCGAAGTCGTAGATCGCGGTGATGAAGGCGGCGACGTCGTCGTCGGGGGCGAGCAGCACGCGCCGGTCGTCGGGAGTGGCCCACATGACGTCGCCGAACGGGCCGAGCGGGGTGTGGTGCCAGCACCCGACGGCGAACCGGTCGCCGGTGGGGAAGCCCGCTGCGCTGATCGTGCCCTGGACCACGCTGCGCAGCGGTGTCTCGGACGCGGTGTTCACGACGTCTCGGCGGCCGCTTCGGCGCGGCGACAGATCGATCGGGCCATCCCGGCGAAGATCACCCAGTGGAAGGGGAACATCGCGTACCAGTACGCCCGTCCCCACAGCCCGCGCGGCGCGAACAGCGCTTCCTGGTGCAGGTCGACCTCACCCGGCGAGTCGCCGTCCTCGATCCGCCACGACAGCCACGCCCGGCCGGGGACCTTCATCTCGGCCTCGAGCGCGAGCTCCGCACCCGGGGTGACGGAGCGGACGCGCCAGAAGTCGACGGCTTCACCGGGGCGGAGGTCGACCGGATGGCGCCTGCCGCGCCGCAATCCCGGTCCGCCGACGGCGCTGTCGATCCACCCGCGGACGCGCCACGCCCAGTCGGCGACGTAGTACCCGTTGTCGCCCCCGATCCGGGCGAAGGAGTCGTAGAGATCGGCGCGGGTGGCGGTGGTCGTGACGACCTGTTCGTCGTTCAACGCCGAACCGCCCGACCACTCCGGGTCGCCCGGGATCGTGTCGGCCGGCGTGAACCCGGCGTCGCTCCAGCGGGTGTCGACCGCCTCGGTGCGCGTCCGCCGGAGCGCCAACTCGATCGCCTCGCGCACACCGATCGGCTCGTGCGGCACGAGCTCGTCGATGCGGTGGTCGGACATCACCACCTCGTGGCGCAGCGAGTCGATCAACGGTCGGGCGATGCTGGAGGGCAGGGGCGTCACCAGCCCGACCCAGCGCGAGGACAGGCTCGGCGACAGCACCGGCACGGGCACGATCACCCGGCGGCGCAGCCCCGCCTCCTCGGCGAAGGTCCGCATCATCTCCTCGTACGTGAGCACATCGGGGCCGCCGATGTCGAGCAGGCGGTCGACCGGTTCGTCGTCGTCGAGCACCTCGACGAGGTAGTGCAGCACGTCGCGGATCGCGATCGGCTGGCAGCGCGTGCGCACCCACGTGGGCGTGACCATCGCCGGCAGCACCTCGGTGAGGTAGCGCAGCATCTCGAAAGAGAGCGAGCCGGAGCCGATGATCACGGCGGCGCGCAGTTCGGTGGTCGGCGTGGCCCCGGATGCCAGGATCTCACCGACCCGGTGCCGGCTGGCGAGGTGCGGCGAGAGGTCGTCGGTGTCCTCGCCCATCCCGCCGAGGTACACGATCCGCTCGATCCCGGCGGCATCTGCGGCGTCGCGGAAGCTGGTGGCGGCGCGGGCGTCGGCGTCGGCGAAGTCGCCGGTCGATCCCATCGAGTGGATGAGGTAGTAGGCGGCCGTGCACCCCTCGAACGCCGCGTCCAGCGACTCCCGGTCGAGCACGTCACCGCGCACGACCTCGACGTCGGACGACCAGTCGTAGGTGGCTGCCCGTGAGGGCGTTCGGGCCACGACGCGCACGTCGTAGCCACGTTCGAGCAGCCGTGACACCAGCCGCCCGCCCACGTACCCGGTGCCACCGGCCACGAGGACCTTGGGGGACGTCACCCCCGTGACCGTACCGGCACCGCGACCATCGCTGGCCGCGGTGCCGGTGCCGGTCGGTCGATCAGCGGTAGGAGGCTTCCAGCTCGATCAGCGACTGGCGGAGGTCCTGGACGTCGCGGGGGACCAGGAAGATGGCCACTCGCAGCGTGGCGGCGACGAGCCGGTCGGTGTACCGGTAGCCGTCGAGCCGCTCGGCGAGGTCCATCGTGCGGTCGATCACCCGGGCCGCCAGCGGGTGCAGCGCACCGTTCTCGGTCGCCTGCTCGAGGTAGGTGCGGGAGACCGCGAAGCTCGCAGGCCACTGGATGGTCGGCTGGTGCTGGGCGTTGAACTCGGCGAGCTGCACGCTCTCCGCGGACGCCAGTTCGTTCTCGGACAGGAAGTCGCTGGTCGAGAGGGTGAACTTGTCGAACCCACGGTAGATCTCGGTGCCGTAGATGGCGCCGTTGTACCAGTAGGTCGACCAGAAGCCGCCGAGGTTCGCCGGAGCGATCGGACCGCGGTCGAAGTAGGCGATCTCGACCGGGTTGGCGGTGTCGGTGAAGTCGATCACCGACAGGCCACCCTGGTACCAGGCCTGGACCATCACGTCGCGGCCGGGGACCGGCACGATCGACCCGTTGTGGGCCACGCAGTTCTCGGCGTCCGTCTGGGCGGCCGGGAGCTTGAAGTAGCTGGCGAACTGCATGTCGGTGCCGACGATGTCGAACAGGGCGTCAGCGCCCCACTCGGGCAGGTGCGTGTCGAGGCAACGGGCGCCGCTGCCGCCGCCTCACTCGTCGGTGAAGATCACCTTGGTGCCGTCGGTGTTGAACGGCGCCGAGTGCCAGTACGAGAAGTTCGGGTCGGACACGGCGTCGAGGCGGACCGGGTTGACCGGATCGCTGGCGTCGAGCAGGACCCCGTTGCCCTGGCAGGCGCCCGCCACGAGACTCGTGGCGGCATAGGACGTGACGTCGTGGCAGGTGTTGGTGTTCGGCGTGGGCGAGTAGTTCGAGCCCGACGGGTGCTGCTCCTGGCCGGGCAGCGTGTTCTGCAGGCCGTTGAAGGCGCCGGTGTCGGGATCGATGAAGATTCGCGGCTGGCTCACGATCGCCGCCGTCTCGGGCGCGGCGAGCGGCACCTGGATGACGTCGATCCGCCACTGGGTCGGGTTGCCGGTCGTGACCGGATCATGCGTCAGCCCGGCGTTCTCACACCCCGCGAGCTCGCCCGGGTTGCGGACGCTGGAGGTGCCGGAGTTGTAGATGTAGATGTTCGCCGCATCATCGGGGTCGGTGACGATCGTGTGGGTGTGCGACCCTCGGCACGTCTGCACGCCCGGCAGCTGGACCGGGTTGTCGATGTCGGAGATGTCGAAGATCCGCACGCCGCGGAAGCGCTCCGGGTTGATGCTGCCGGACGCGCCGCCGGTGCCGCAGTCGATGCGGCCACTGGTCTGCTCGACCGAGGTGAACAGCAGGTTCCCGTAGACCGACACGTCGCCCTGGCCGCCAGGGCACAGGAACGAGGTGCGCAACACGGGCACGTCGCCGCTGATGTCGTACACCTGGAAGCCGGCGTAGCTCCCGGCGATGGCGAAATCGCCGGTGAAGGCCAGGTCGGAGTTGAACGAGGTCGCGAACGGTCCCTCCTTCGGGGTGTTCGAGACGTGCTCGAGGTTGCTCGCCGCGGACGCATCCGGCGCGAGGCCCTCGCGTGGATCACCCGCCTGCGCAGACGCCACGATTGGTGTGAGCGTCACCGCCATCACCCCGGCGCCGAGCAGCGCTGCGCGCCGACGCCAATGCGAACCAGACCCGAAGAGCCGTCCCATTACTTCCTCATTCCCTACCCGAGCTGCCCGCTGGGTGCTGCCGATGACGGCACCGAGGTCGACAGTAGTAAATTGCCGACCCTTGCACAACACAACGATCTCCTCCCCGAGCGCGCACCGGGCGCGTGCGGGCGTGCTCGCACTTGTGGTCGTCGTCGGCGCGGCATGCACCGACGACAACGGTGGCGACGGTGCCGCGGAGGGCGTCGAGGACGCCCGCGTGGTGCAGCTCGGCGCACCCGGTGAGTCCACCCGCGAGCTCACCGACGAGGAGGCGGCGGCGATCACCACGCCGCAGTACACGCGCAGTGACGTGATCTTCATGCAGGGGATGATCGCCCACCATCAACAGGCGCTCGAGATGACCGCGATGGTCGACGACCACACCGACAGCGAGGACATCGCCTTGCTGGCCGAGCGGATGGAGGTGTCCCAGGTCGACGAGATCGACCAGATGTTCAGGTGGCTCGACGAGCGCGGCGAGGCGCTCGACCGGCGGGACGACTACGTGGCGCACACCGGCCTGATGCCCGGGATGCTGACCGATGAACAGATGGCGGCGATCGACGGTGCATCGGACGACGCCTTCGACGAGCTGTTCCTCCAGGGCATGATCCAGCACCACGAAGGCGCGATCGCCATGGTGCAGGAGCTGATGTCGGGCGGCGAACGCGGTCAGGAGCTGGTCGTGTTCCGGATGGCCGACGACATGGCCGCCGACCAGGCGGTCGAGATCGCCCGCATGAAGCAGATGCTCGCCGATCGCGCGGCGGGTTCCTGACGGGATCCGGCGTGACGCTGTCGGGCCTGACCTACCTCGACGACGTTCCCGGCGACATCGAGGTCCGGCTGCGCGAGATCTGCCTCGCCCTCCCCGACGCGTACGAGCAGCAGGCGTGGAAGGGCACGCGCTGGATGGTGCGGGCGAAGACGTTCGCCAACGTGCTCGGTGTCGAGGCCGACGGCGCGTCCGGCGTCGTCGTGGCGTTCCGGTCCCAGGGCGACGAGCTCGATGCGCTCGTCCACGCCGGCCACCCGTTCGTCCACCTCGGGTGGGGCCGCGACGCGATCGGGATGTACCTCGACGACGACACCGACTGGGACGAGGTGCGCGAGCTCCTCACGGAGAGCTTCTGCATGATGGCGCCCAAGAAGCTCGCCGCCCTCGTCGACCGCCCGCCCGACTGCTGAGTTGCGGTCGCTACTCGTCGGTCGCCCGCGCCGCCGAGGCCAGCGTCACGGCCGACACCGCG
>CAYGLH010000040.1:7037-9639 GCA_964350535.1 uncultured Ilumatobacteraceae bacterium | reverse complement strand
TCGCTACTCGTCGGTCGCCCGCGCCGCCGAGGCCAGCGTCACGGCCGACACCGCGAGGCCGGCGGTGAAGATGGCGAGTCCGCCGGGCACGCCGGCGAGGGCACCGGTCCCCATCGTGGCGGCGACCGTCGACGCGGCAGCGGCGCCCGGCAGCATCCCGTGGCGGAGCGAGATCCCATCGATGACCACGACCACGTCGCCGGGGTGGTCGCGCACCAGGTCGTGCACGAGCGCCCCGCTGCGCGTCTCGAGCACGGCGTCGGGCAGCTCCGTCGGTGCCGTCCACTTGCGGCCGGTCACGGCGAGGCCGCCGAGGCCCACGACCACGGCCGAGGCGTCGGCCGCCTCGGCGCGCACCTCGCCGCTCCAGTCGTCGGACAGATCCCACTCGTCGAGCACCGGGACACCGTCTCGGGCGATCATCGCCCGAGCCACGTCGAGCTGCTCGGTGGCGCGCACGTCGACCTCGTCGTCCACCATGTCGTCGTCGGCGAGACGCAAGATGTGCAGCGGCTGCTCGGTCGACATCGCCAGGCAGATGGCGAACAGCGCGACGAACCCGGCGTCGGTCTGTGCGGGCGTCACCTCGACGACGGGTCCGTCTTGCTCCCGTTCCCGGACGAAGCGCACCGCCAGGGCGGGGAGCGCTTCGTCGCCGGCGGTGCCGACCGCCTGCACGCACTTGCGGAGCACTTGCCCCGGGTGCTCCGTCGGCGTCGGCACGTAGGCGACACACAGGCCGCGCTCGGCAGCGACCGCCAGTGCATGGCGGATGCCCTCGTGGCGCTCGAGCTGGAGGAACTCGGTCGGGATCGTCGCCGTCGCGGTCATCGCCCCGATCGCCGACCGGTTCGGTGAGCCGTGCGCCGACACGACCAGCAGTTCGTCCGCCAGCTGCGCGGCGCGAGTGGCGGCGGTGACCGCCGTCGCGGTGCCGTCGTCGAACACGAGGATGTGGATGCGGTGGTCGTTCATGAGCCGCTGCTCCGGCGTCGACGCTTCGTGGCGGTCCGCGCCTTGGAGGTGGCCGTGTCGAACGAGGCCACCCCGCCCGACGGCTTGCCGGGCTCGGTCGCCGGGATCAGGCCTGCTTGTCTGGCGATCGACACCCGTTTCGGACCCGAGGCGGGCGACAGCCCGCGGGCGACCGCCACGGTGGCGGAGGGACGTTGCCCACCGAGCGCCACCGAGAGCAGATAGACGAGTGCGTCGACCCGTTCCTGTTCGGTGTCCGGGTCCTGTGCCGCGACGACGGCCGGCCAACCCGGCTCGCCGAGGACGTACTCCTGCAACTCCTTCTCGATCACCTCGGCGATGGCGACGCGCATGATCCTCGACATGCGCACCGGCTCAGCGCCTTCGGGGGCGGTGAAGGTGAGCTGGCGCAGCGTGTGCCGCCCTTCCTCCTCGCTCCACGCCAGCGACAGCTCGAGGTCGTAGGGCGGTTCGCCCGTCGAGACGATCTTGAACGCCGCCGGGATCTTGAACGTCGGACCACCGGGCGGGCCCACGGTGACCTTCCGAGCGGACGCGGTGATCGTCTTCGTCATGGCGTGAGGGTAGCCAAGTGTGACCTATGCTGCAAAGTATCCTAGGTAAGAGTTGTTCATATGGCGGTAGGGTGGCCTGGCATCGGCGTACGAGGATTCCGCCCCCTCGGCGTCGGTGCACATCGAGCTCTAGTCTCCGACCCATGGTCGGGCGCCGATGACCCTCCACCTCCATCGGAGCGAGCGGGCCGACCAGCTCGTGCACGTGCTCGGCGAGCTGTTGCTCGAACCGCTCGACGACCCGATGATCCCCGAGATCGTGTCGGTGCCGACGCGCGGCGTCGAGCGGTGGATCGCCCAGCAGCTCTCGACGGTGCTCGGCGCTGCCGACGGGGCGGCCGACGGGGTCTGTGCCAACGTCGACTTCCCCTTCCCGGGTCGCCTCACCGCCGACGCGCTGGCCGACGCCACCGGCCATGACGCCGCGGCCGACGTCTGGCGACCGGAGCGGCTCGTCTGGCCGCTGCTCGACGTCGTCGACGACGCGCTCGGCGAGCCGTGGCTGTCCACGCTCTCCGGCTACCTCCGCAGCGACGCCACCGCGGGCGACCGCCGGTTCGGGGCGGCCCGGCACATCGCCGACCTCTTCGACCGCTACGCCCTCAACCGGCCGGCGATGCTCCGGGCGTGGTTGGCGGGTGACGACCTCGACGGTCACGGCCACCGGCTCCCCGACGACGCACGGTGGCAGGCGGAGCTGTGGCGGCGCGTCCGCAGGCGAGCCGCCACACCGAGCCCGGTCGAGCGGCTCGTCGACGGATGCGAGCAGATCCGCCGCGACCCGGCGCTGGTCCGCCTGCCCGAGCGGTTCTGCCTGTTCGGGTTGACCCGCCTCCCGGCCTCGCACCTGGAGGTCCTCGCCGCGCTCGCCGCCCGGCGCGACGTCCACCTCTTCCTGCTCCACCCGTCGGCGGTGTTGTGGGACGAGATCGCGGTGTCGGCGTCCGGGGCGGGTGTCGGGCCCCGCGCCGACGACCCGACGGCTGCCACACCGCGTAACCCGCTGCTCAGCAGCTGGGGTCGCGACGCCCGGGAGATGCAGCTCGTCCTCG
>CAYGLH010000040.1:2080-6937 GCA_964350535.1 uncultured Ilumatobacteraceae bacterium | reverse complement strand
CTCGCGGTCGACGATCGCAGCGTGCAGGTCCACTCCTGTCACGGCGACGCCCGCCAGGTCGAGGTGCTGCGCGACGCCGTGCTCCACCTGTTGGCCGACGACCCGACCCTCGAACCTCGGGACATCATCGTGATGTGCCCGGACATCGAGACCTTCGCGCCGCTGATCCACGCCGCCTTCGGCAGCGGCGACGCCGGTCCGGGTGAGGAAGCGGGCAGCGACCTGCGGGTCCGTCTCGCCGACCGCTCGCTCCGCCAGACCAACCCCGTGCTGGCAGCCCTCGCCGATCTACTCGTCCTCGCCGAGGCCCGGCTGACCGCGTCGCAGGTGCTCGACTTCGCCGGGCGCGACGCCGTGCGCCGGCGGTTCGGGTTCGACGACGACGACCTCGAACGGCTCGAGGACTGGGTGACCGGGTCCGGCGTGCGCTGGGGTCTCGACGACGCGCACCGCGCCGACTACGAGCTCGACGGTCTCGACGCCAACACCTGGCGCGCCGGGCTCGACCGGATCCTGCTCGGCGCGGCGACCGCCGAGGACGACCTCGCGCTGATCGGCGGGGTGCTGCCGCTCGACGACGTCGGCAGCGGCGACCTCGATCTGGCGGGTCGGTTCGCCGAGTACGTCGATCGGCTCGGGACCGCCGTCGGCGCCTTCCGCGCCACCCACACGGTCGACGGTTGGACGGCCGAGATCCGCACAACGGCGAGCCTGCTCACCGACGCCGAGCCGGGGGAGGAGTGGCAGTTCATCGAGCTGCGTCGCCTGCTCGACGAGGTCACGGCCGAGGCGACCGTCGACACCGGCCCCGCCGATCACGCGCTCAGCGTCGCCGAGGTGCGGGCGCTGCTCGCCGACCGCCTGCGCGGCCGTCCCACCCGCGCCAACTTCCGCACGGGCCACCTCACGATCTGCACGCTGACGCCGATGCGTTCGGTGCCTCACCGGGTGGTGTGCCTGCTCGGCCTCGACGACGGCGTCTTCCCGCGCCGCTCTGCCGCCGACGGCGACGACCTCCTCGCCCGGGCCCCGTGCGTCGGCGACCGCGACTCGCGCGGCGAGGACCGCCAGCTCCTGCTCGACGCCGTGCTCGCCGCGTCCGACCACCTGGTGATCACCTACTCCGGACGCGACGAGCGGACCAACGTCGAGCGACCGCCCGCGGTGCCGGTGTGGGAGCTGCTCGACGTCGCCGACGCCACGTGCCGTCTCGACGACGGAGTCGAGGGAGCCCGGGTCCGCGACCGCATCGTCGTCGAGCATCCACTGCAGCCCTTCGACGGCCGCAACTATCTCGACGGCGCGCTCGGCCGGACCGGTGCCTGGAGCTTCGACACGGTCAACCTCGCCGGCGCCCGGTCGGCGTCGGCCGATCGCACCACGCCACCGCCGTTCCTCGCCGGCCCGCTGGCGGTCCAGCCGCCGTCGGTGATCGAGCTCGACGATCTCACCCGGTTCCTCCGCCACCCGGTACGCGCCTTCCTCCGCCAGCGCCTCGGTCTGGTGCTCGCCAACGACGAGACCGACCTCGCCGACGCGATGGCGATCGAGCTCGACGGGCTGCAGCAGTGGAACCTCGGCCAGCGGCTCCTCGACACGCGACTGCGCGGCATCGACCCCGATCTCTGCCGGGCCGCCGAGCTGGCGCGCGGCGACGTGCCTCCAGGCGCACTCGGCGTGGAGCAGGTCGACTCGCTGCTGCGAACCGTCGACCGGCTCGTCGAGGAGGTCGACCGACGGTGCCCCGACCACGCGTCGGCCGTCACCCCGGAAGGCATCGTCGAGTTGCCGTCGGGGCCGATCGTCGTCGGGGCCGTCCCCGGCGTGATCGACGACACGATCCTCACCGTCACCTACTCGCGCCTCGCCGCCCAGCACCGCCTCCACGCCTGGGTGCGGCTGCTGCTGCTCACCGCCGCCACGCCGGGCGTGCCGTACCGCTCCGTGGCGATCGGCCGCGGCGACCGGGGCAAGCGCAAGGTGGCGACCGCCGGCCCGCTCGCCGAGACAGCAGACGAGCGCCGCGATCTCGCACTCGGTCATCTCGACGACCTCTGCGGCCTCTTCGTGCGCGGCCTGCGCGAGCCGCTGCCGCTCTACTGCAAGACGTCGGCCGCCTACGCCGAGGCGCTCTCGCACGGCCGCAGCGCGATCAGCGCGGCGCGCAAGGAATGGGAGACCGGCCACGGCTTCGACCGTGAGGACCGCGATCTCGAACACCGCCTCGTCCTCGGTCACGGTGTGCGCCTCGAGCACCTCCTCGCGTCACCGCCACAGGCCGAGGAACTGCTGCTCGGCTGGCCCGCCGACGAGCACACCCGCTTCGGTCGCTACGCCCGCCGGCTGTGGGACCCGCTGCTCGCCCACGAACGGGTGGAACAGTCATGACCGAACCGCAGCCCTTCGACGTGTGCGGCCCGTTGCCCACCGGCACGACCGTGCTCGAGGCGAGTGCCGGCACCGGCAAGACGTTCGCCATCGCCGCGCTCGCCACCCGCTACGTCGCCGACGGTCTGCCGATCGACGACCTGCTGCTCGTCACGTTCACCCGGATGGCCACGGGCGAGCTGCGCGAGCGCGTCCGGGAGCGCTTCCTGACCGCCGAGCGCGGGCTGACCGCGACGCTCGCCGGCGAGCCGGTCGACCCTGCCGACCCTACCGACGAGGTGCTCGCCCTCCTCGCCGACGCCGACCCGGCCGAGGTCGAGCGCCGCCGTGATCGCCTCGCCGCCGCGCTGCGCGACTTCGACGCCGCCTCGATCACGACCACCCACGGCTTCTGCCACCAGATGCTCGCCGGGCTCGGCGTCACCGGCGACGTCGAGCCCGACGCCGAGGTCGTCGAGCGGATCACCGACCTCGTCGACGAGGTGGTCGACGACCGCTACCTCAAGCGCGCCCTCGCCGGCGCGGTCCCGCCGTTCGACCTGGCGACGGCGCGCTCGATCGCCAAGGCCGTCCTCGACAACCCGCGCACGCCGCTGTCCTCGCCGACGATCGACGACCGCACGTCGCCACCGTGGCTGCGGGTGCGGCTGGCGCTCACCGTGCGCCAGGAGGTCGAGCGTCGCAAGCGCCGCGCCGGCGTGATCACCTACGACGACCTCCTCACCCGGCTCGCCGACGCGCTGCACGACGAGGACGTCGGACCGATCAACCGACGACGCTTGCGCGACCGCTACCGGGTGGTGCTCGTCGACGAGTTCCAGGACACCGACGAGCTGCAGTGGCAGATCCTCGCCGATGCCTTCCGCCACGACGACGGCACGCTCGTGGTGATCGGCGACCCCAAGCAGGCGATCTACGCCTTCCGCGGCGCCGACGTGCACGCGTACCTCGACGCCGCGGGCGCCGCGCAGGAGGTGCACACGCTGGCGACCAACTGGCGCAGCGACGAAGACCTGATCCTCGCCTACGACGCGCTCTTCCGCGACGCCGCCCTCGGCCACCCAGCGATCTGCTATCGCGAGGTGTCGGCCGCACCGCATCACCGCAAGCGCGGGCTGGTCGGCGCCGTCGTGCCGGAGCCCGTGCGCTTCCGGATGCTCGGGCGCGACTACCCCGATGTCGGCATCACCCCGGGTGGCGCCGTGTCGAAGACCGGGGTGCGGCACCACATCGCCCGCGACCTCGCCGCCGACGTCGTCGACCTGCTCTCGTCCGGCGCCACCCTCGTCGACCGGTCCGACGATGGCAGCGGGGACCGCGACGAACCCGTGCGCCCGCGCCACCTCGCCGTGCTCACCCGCACCACCCGCGACGCGGCGATCGGGCCGGACGCCCTCGCCGACGCGGGCGTGCCGGCGGTGATCCACGGCGCCGGGTCGGTGTTCGCCACGCCCGCCGCGCTCGACTGGCTGCGGCTGCTCGAAGCGCTCGAACGACCGAGCTCCGACACCCGGGCGCGCGCCGCGGCGATCACCCCGTTCATCGGGCGCACCGCTGCCGACCTCGATGCCGCCACCGACGCCGAGCTCGAGGAGCTGCACTCCACCGTGCACATGTGGGCCGGCGTGCTCCGCGGCTCGGGCGTGGCGGCGCTGTTGGAGCTGATCGCCCGCACGACCTCGCTCGCCGAGCGGGTGCTCCGTCGCGACCTCGGCGAGCGCCTGCTCACCGACCTCCGCCACATCGGCCAGTTGCTCCACGAGGAGGCGACCTCGGCGCGGCTGGGCGTCACCGCCCTCACCGCCTGGATGCGCGAGCGGATCGCCGAGGCGGCCGCCGACGGGGGCGCCGAGGAGCGCAGCCGCCGCCTCGAGTCCGACGCCGAGGCGGTGCAGGTGCTGACGATCCACGCCTGCAAGGGCCTCGAGTTCCCGATCGTCTACTACCCCTACATGTGGGAGCCGAGCTGGATCCCCGACGAGCAGTCGGCCGTCGTCTTCCACGACCTGCAGGCGGGCGGCGAGCGGCGGATCGACGTGTCCGGCTCCGGCCCGGCGTTCCAGCAGCACGAGCAATGGAACCGGGTCGAGCAGCGCGGCGAGGACCTCCGGCTGCTCTACGTGGCGCTCACCCGGGCGAAGCACCAGGCGGTCGTGTGGTGGGTGCCCTCCTTCGACTCGCAGCAGTCGGCCCTCGGGCGGCTGGTCTTCGAGCGCGAGGACGACGGCACGGTGCCGGCCTTCGGAGCACGGTCCCCGGCGAGCGACGAGCGGCTGCGCGAGCGTTTCGTCGAGCTGGGCGAGCGCTCCGGCGGACGCATCGCCGTCGAGGAGGTCGTGCCGGGCCCGCTCGCCGTGTGGTCCGACGCGCAGGACGCACCCGCCGACCTGACCGTCGCCCGCTTCGACCGTTCGATCGACACCGACTGGCGCCGCACCTCGTACTCGTCGCTCACCGCCGACGCCCACG
>CAYGLH010000040.1:0-1980 GCA_964350535.1 uncultured Ilumatobacteraceae bacterium | reverse complement strand
CTCCACGGCTACGACCGCCGCCTCGCCGATCCCGCACTGGCGACGCGCTTCCACGGCTTCCTCACCGGCAGCATCGACCTCGTGGTCCGCCATCGGCACCAGTTCGCCGTCGTCGACTACAAGTCGAACCACCTGTCCGGCGAGGAGCCGGCCACCGCCTGGCACTACCGCCCGGCGGCGCTCGCCGAGGCGATGCAACACGCCCACTACCCGCTGCAAGCGCTGCTCTACCAGGTCGCCCTGCACCGCTACCTGCGCTGGCGGCTCGCCGACTACGACCCCGACCGCAACCTCGCCGGCGTGCTCTACCTGTTCCTGCGCGGCATGACCGGCCCCGACGTACCCCGGGTCGACGGCCACCCGTGCGGCGTGTTCGCCTGGCGCCCGCCGACCGCGCTGGTGGTCGAGCTCAGCGATCTGTTGGAGCAGGGATCGCCGCGATGACCATCGACCCGTTCGACGTCCATCGCGCCCATCGCGCCACCGGCCTGCTGGCCCAGTTCAACGACGCGCTGCTCATCGGCGCCGCCGACGTGCACATCGCCCGCCGCCTCGGTTCGATCGTCGGCGAGACCGACGAGACGGTGCTCCTCGCCGCCGCCCTCGCCGCCCGTGCCCCGCGCGTCGGCCACGTCTGCATCGACCTGGCGACCGCCGCCGAGACGGTCCAGAGCGACGCCGACGAGCCCGTCGATCCGGCCACCCTCGACTGGCCCGCCGCCGACGAGTGGATCGAGCGCGTCGCCGCCAGCCCGCTCGTCCCGGCCGATGCCCGTCGCCCGCGCGCGCCGCTGCGGCTCGACGGCACGCTGCTGTACCTCGACCGCTACTGGGTCTACGAGCGGCTGGTGGCCGACGACATCGCCGCCCGTAACAGGCCCGCCGACCTCGTCGATCACGACGTGTTGACCACCGGCCTCGATCGGCTCTTCGACGTCGACGATCCGGAACTGCAACGCCTCGCCGCCGCCGTCGCCGTGCTCCGCCGCTTCACCGTCGTCGCCGGCGGTCCGGGCACCGGCAGGACCACCACCGTCGCCAAGCTCCTCGCCCTGCTCCACGAGCAGGCCGACGCCCGACCGCCGCGCATCGCCCTCGCCGCCCCCACCGGCAAGGCCGCGGCCCGGCTGGAGGAGAGCGTCCACGAGGTCGCCGTCGACATCGACGTGGAACCCGTCGTGCGCGATCACCTGCTCGGGCTGAGCGCCTCGACGATCCACCGCCTCCTCGGTTGGCGGCCCGACAACCAGAGCCGCTTCCGCCACGACCGCACCAACCCGCTGCCCTACGACGTCGTCGTCGTCGACGAGTGCTCGATGGTCTCGGTCTCGCTGATGGCCCAGCTGGTGGACGCCGTCCGCGCCGACGCCCGCCTGATCCTCATCGGCGACCCCAACCAGCTCAGCTCCGTCGAAGCCGGCGCCGTGTTGGGCGACGTCGTCGGGCCCGCCGCCGAGGGCCTGGTGATGAGCGGCGACGCCACCGACACGGCGGCATCCGTCACGGCCCAGACCGTGCCCGTCGCTGCCACGACGCCCGCGCCGACCGTCGGCGACAGCATCGTCGTCCTCCGCCGCGTCCACCGCTTCCGCGGCGCCATCGCCGACCTCGCCGAGTCGATCCGCACTGGCGACGCCGACCGTACGATCGAGATCCTCGAGGACGATCGCGACGACGTCACCTGGCTGCAGCCCGACGCCGACCTGGCACCGATCCGCGCCGAGGTCGTCACCGCCGGCCGCGCGGTCGCAGACGCAGCTGCAGTCGGCGACGGGCGCACCGCCCTCGATGCCCTCGGATCGGTGCGCATCCTCTGCGCCCACCGACGCGGCCCGCACGGCGTGTCGACCTGGCTCGACCGAGCCGAGCGCTGGCTCGCCGACGCCGTTCCCGGCTACGGCACCGGCGGCCGCTGGTACCTCGGCCGGCCGCTCCTGGTGACCCAGAACGACTACGGCCTGCGCCTGTACAACGGCGACG
>CAYGLH010000039.1:0-16713 GCA_964350535.1 uncultured Ilumatobacteraceae bacterium | reverse complement strand
TGCGCCGCCGCGCCGGCGCCCGCTCCCGCGGCGGGCGCGGCGCGGACGCCGATGAACAGGGAGAAGCGCGGGCTGATGTGCTCGCCGATGGCGCCCACGATCGGACCTCCGATCGGCGTCGAGCCGATCAGCGACATCGAGAACAGGGCCATCACACGTCCCCGCAGCTTGGGATCGGAGTTGAGCTGCAACGTGGCGTTGGAGACCGAGATCATCCCGACGCTCGCCGCCCCGACGAGGGGCATCAGCACGTAGACGGCGCCGAGCGTGGGCATCGCCGACACGGCGACCACCGCCAGGCCGAAGGACAGGGCGATCCTCACCAGGCGCATCGGCGTCGGCGCCCCCATCGACGCCACGACGAGGCCCCCGACCACCGCGCCGATGCCCATCAGCGCGGTCATCGTGGCGAGGCCTGACGCGCCGGCGCCGAACGTGAACTCCGACAGCAGCGGCAGCGTCGTGGTGAACTCGTACGTGAGCGTGCCGATGATCGCCAGCATGATGATCGTGGTGCGCAGGATCGGGGTCGACCACGCGTAGCGGAACCCCTCCCGCAGCTGGCCCGGCGCCCGCTTGCTGCGCTCGGTGGGGTGCAGCTCGGCGGGACGGATCATCAGGAGCCCCACCACGACGAAGCCGTAGCTGACACCGTTGGCGATGAAGCACTGGCCGATGCCGAGCGAGGCGATCAGCACGCCGCCGATGGCGGGGCCGATCGCCCGGGCGGCGTTGACGACGACGCTGTTCAGCGTGACCGCGTTGGTGACATCGTCGGGGCCGACCATCTCCATCACGAACGTCTGGCGACTCGGGTTGTCGACCGCGGTGACCATGCCGAAGCACGCCGCCAACACGTAGACCATCCACAGCTCGACGGCACCGGTGAGCGTGATGACCCCGAGCAACAGGGCGAGCAGCCCGGCGACGCTCTGGGTGGCGATGATCAGGCGCCGCTTGTCGAAGCGGTCGGCGATCATCCCGCCGACCGGCGCCAGGAACAGCGTCGGGAGGAACTGCATGGCGACGACGGTGCCGAGGGCGGTGCCGCTGCCGGTGAGCTCGAGCACGAGCCACGACTGGGCGATCGACTGCATCCACGTGCCGCTGAAGGACACGATCTGACTCGCCGTGTAGATGCGATAGTTGCGGAAGCGCAGCGCCGCGAACATCCGGCTCCGGACGGCGGCGAGCGTGGCGGTCGTCGGTGCGTTCACGCGCCACCGCCGAGCAGGCGCTCGAGTGCGGGCAGGGCGGCGGTGAGCGTGGCGAGATCGTCGGGGTCGAGGTCGTCGAGGCGTCCGGCGAGCCAGGAGCGGCCGGCGGCGCGCGCCCGCACGATGTGGTCGTGCCCCGATGTGGTGACCGCGATGACGGTGCAGCGGCGATCGTCCGGGTCGACCTCGCGCTCGACGAGGTCGGCGCGCTCCAGCGCGGCCACGATCTTGCTCACCGACGGCGGCTTGACCTGCTCGAGCTCGGCGATCTGGCCGATCGTGCACGGACCCCGCTTGTCGAGCGTGGCCAGCACCGCCAGCTGCGACGGCGTGATCTGGCCGGCGGAGTTGGTGCGGATCCCGCGGGCGAGCCGGAGCAGCACCAACCGGAGGCGATCGACGTCGACACCCGTCGACGAGCTCGACGTCGAGGTCGTCGTCGAGGCGGGGATGCTCGCGGAGGTCTCCTGCACGAACAGTGAGTCTAGGAAATAGTTTCCTTGGCTATCGATCTGGGCGCGTGCGATCGGTCACAACATCGGAGCACGAAGGGTGGTCGAGGGGCGCCCGGGCGCGAGCCGACCACCGAACGGTGGTCAGCTGGTCGGGGTGAGAGGATTTGAACCTCCGGCCTCCACGTCCCGAACGTGGCGCGCTAGCCAAACTGCGCTACACCCCGTAGCGGCTCGCCATGCTATCCGGCGGTCGCGGGTTCTTCCTCGGGCGTTGCCGATTCTGCCGGTTCGTCGGCGGGCGGCAGCACGACCTCGCCGTCGTGGTACGCGTGGCCCTCCAGCAGCGCACGCTGCGCCTGCTTGAGGCGGAGCGGGTTCAGCGGCTTGCGCAACCATCCGCTCGCGCCGCTGCGGCGGGCCAGGAACACGTCGGCCTCCCGATCGAGCAACATCAAGGTCGGGATGTGCGGGAGGTAGCCGGACGACTCGTCGAGGCGCAGGTCCATCGTGACCGCCATGCCGCCCATCGTGCCGATCTGCAGGTCGCAGATCACGAGGTCGGGCGGGTTGTCGTGCACGTGCTTGCTCACGAGGCGACCGTCGCGGATCACCGTGAAGCGGACGTCGGGCCCGCCGAGCGCGGCGGTGACGTCGGCGATGATCCAGTCGGCGTCGGTGGCCAGCAGCACGTCCACGTCGGGAACGCTACCCGCCGCCCCATCCCGAACGCGAACGAGCGATCCCGAACCGCAACCTGTTACATCGGGGTCTGACACCTTTGTGACAGGTTCAGCGGAGGAGGTGGTCGCCGATCATGTGCAGGCCGTCGAGGTCGTGGACGTCGCGCCGCAGCAGCGGCATGGTCGCCACCCGGTCGGCGCCGACGAGGTCGAGGAGCGGACCGGCCACTGCGAGCTCGCTCGTGCGCAGGTCCCGGAGCCGGCTGAGGTTGTCGTGCAGTGCGGCCAGCGGCCCGTCGGGATCGGCGGCGGCGACGAGCTCGACGAGGTCGGCCTGCCCGGCGTCGTCGAGGTCGCCGGCGACATCGGGGTGCATCCGGTTGACGATCGCCCCGGACACGTCGATGCCCTGGTCGGTGAGCTGACGGGTGAACCACACCGCCTCGTCGATCGTGTCGGCGCGCGGCGAGGCGACGACGACGAAGGACGTCTCGGGCGCACGGATCAGCCCGACCACCTCGCGGGCCCGCTCGCGGAAGCCGTCCTCCATCCCGGAGAACGCCTGGAAGAACGCCACCGTGTCGGACAACACGTCGTTGCCGACGACGCGCCCGATCGCTCTCAGCATCGGCTGAGCGGCGCTGCCGAGCAGGCGCAGGCCACTGCGCGTCGGCAGCATCAGCAGCTTGAACAGGCGGTGGTCGAGGAACCTGGCGAGCACGTCGGGCGCCTCGAGGAAGTCGAGCGCGTTGCGGCTGGGTGGCGTGTCGACCACGACGAGGTCGAACCGGTCGTCGTGGTGCAACTGGTGGAGCATCTCGGCGGCCATGTACTCCTGCGTGCCGCTCATCGCGCCGACCATGTTGCGATAGAGGCTGTTGGCGAGGATCCGCTCGACCTGCTCCTCGTCCTCGGCATGGCGCCGCACCAACGCATCGAACGTGGCCGGCGCGTCGAGCATCATCGCCGCCAGCGCCCCGGGCGTGCCATCGCCGAGGTCGATCGGCTGCGGGGTGCCGGCGAGACCGTCGGGGAGGCCGAGCGCGTCGGCCAGGCGGCGCGCCGGGTCGATCGTGACCACCACCGCCCTCCGCCCCAGCCGCGCCGCCTCCAGACCGACGACCGCCGCCATCGTGGTCTTGCCCACCCCGCCCGATCCGCAGCACACGATCACCGACGACGACGCGATCACCCGCCCCAGCTCCGTCGTGGCCGTCGGTGCGCCGGCGCTCACGGCGCCACGTCCACGGGATCGGACAGGTGCGCGGCGAGCCGGGCGATCCCGTCGGGACCGAGGCCGGCGGTGGGCTCGGCGGGCAGCAGCACCTCGGGGAGCTCGAACCGATCGACGACCGCGGCGCGCAGCCGGGCCAGCTCGTCGGCCTCCATCGTGCGGCGCTCGCGGACGAAGTCGGCCGCCGCGCTGAGCGCATCGGCAGCCCGGGGGTCGAGCCCGTCGAGCTCGTCCAGGGCCCGGGCGGTCGCCTCGGGGCTCGGCAGGGCCGGACCGTCGTCGAGCCCGTTGACGACCACGGGCCCGAGCCGCACGCCGACGCGCTCGCGGAGGACCGCTGCGGTGTCGAGCACCTCGTTCACCGGGGTCGTCTCGGCGAGCGTGACCAGCACGACCTGGGTCCGTTCCTGGTCGCGCAACAGCGACTGCACGGCGACGGCCTGCTGGTTGACCGGCCCGCTCGGCACCGCCTCCGCGAGGCCGGTCGCCGACGTGAGGAACGTGATCGCGTGCCCGGCCGCCGGGCCGTCGACCACGATCAGGTCCTGCTCGCCCTGCCGATCGAGCTGCTTGATCTTCCCGAGCACGACCACGTCGTCGATGCCCGGGGCGGCGGTGCCCATCAGGTCGATGATCCCGGACTTGTTGAGACGCTTGGCGATCCGCCCGAAGCCGTGCTCGCGGAGGTACTCCTCGAGCGCCGCGGCGGCGGAGAGCGACACCACCTCGACGTCGCTGTCGGCGAGCAGGTGGCCCAGCGTGGGCTTGCCGTCGAGCTCGACCGCGAGCACGCGGCGTCCGGCGCGGGCGGCCGCATGGGCGATGACTGCCGTTACCGTGGTCTTCCCCACACCCCCCTTCCCGGCCACGACGACGACGCGCGTGGCGGTCAACAACTGCAGCGAATCATCGCTCTCCGGAGGCACCCTTGCGCAGACTAGCGATCGGCCTGCTGGCCCTGCTCACCATCGTGAGCGGTCTCTCGCTGCTCGGCGCGCCCGCCGCTGCGTCGTCGACCCCCGACGACCCGCCCATCACCGACGCCGGAGCCACCTCCGGTGAGGACGACGTGACGGCCATCGACGTCGCCGCCGTCGACGTGCTGCAGGTGTCCGGGTTCATCGACGAGATCCTCGTCGACGAGATCGAGACCGCCCTCCGACGCGCCGCCGACGACGGGTCGCAAGCGCTCGTGCTGCAGGTCAACTCGAAGGGCACCGTCGTCGGCGACGACGAGGTCGAGGACCTGCTGGCCGCCGTCGCCGACGCACCCGTCCCCGTCGGCGTGTGGGTCGGTCCGAGTGGTGCCCGGTTCTACGGGCCGAGCGCCCAGTTGCTCGCCGTCGCCGACGTCACCGGGATGGCGCCCGGCGCCCGGGTCGGCTACCTCGGCGCGCCGCTCAGCGTCGACGGACAGCCCGTCGACCTCGGCATCGCCGCCGACCGCCTGCGCAACGACTCGGTCGGGCTCTCCGACGCCCGGTCGCTCAGCGTGTTCAAGCAGCGCATCGACGACGAGGGCATCCCGACCGTCGCCAACATGGTGCAGGCGCTCGACGGCTACACCGAGGGCGACGTCACCCTCGTCACCACCGAGGTGGTCGTGCTCGACGACGGGTCGACGCGCTTCGACACCGTCGCCACGGTCCGCTTCTTCAAGCTCGGGCTCGTCGACCAGCTCTTCCACACGGTCGCCAGCCCGCCGGTCGCCTACCTCCTCCTGTTGATCGGGTTGGCGCTGCTCGTCTTCGAGTTCTTCACCGCCGGCGTCGGCATCGCAGGCGCGTGCGGCGCCGTGTGCACGCTCCTCGCCTTCTCCGGCCTCGACGTGCTCCCGACGCGCACGTGGGCGGTCGCCGTCCTCGCGCTGGCGATCTTGGCGTTCGCCGTCGACGTGCAGGTCGGCATCCCCAGGTTCTGGACCGGTGTCGGCATCGTGCTCACGATCGTCGGCAGCTGGTATCTGTTCGAACCGCTCCCGGGCACCACCACCCGTCCGAGCTGGATCGTGTTGATCGCCGGCATCGGCGGGATGATGCTGACCTTCATCGTCGGCATGCCGTCGATGGTTCGCACCCGCTTCGCCACGCCGACCATCGGCCGCGAGTGGATGATCGGCGAGACGGGCACCGTGGTCGAGGACGTCGACCCCGACGGTGTCGTCGAGGTGGGCACCGCCCGGTGGCGGGCGCACACCAACCGGGCCACGCCGGTGCACGTCGGCGACACGGTTCGCGTCGCCGCCATCGACGGCGTGACGCTCGAGGTCGAACCGCTCGAAGGTGCGGCGCAGGACTATCGCGAGCGTCGCCGGTCGCGCAAGGACACCGAGGCCGAGAGCACGGCCGACTCCAGCGCGGACGCGTAGGGGCCAACCCCGCGACGGGGGTGACTATCGTGGTGGGCATGACGGGGGGCACCCGTGCCGGCGAGTCGCCGGTGGACCGCGACGAGCTACGCGCCGAGATCCGCGACAAGTACCGCGCCGTCGCGCTCGACCCCGACGGCGACTTCCACTTCCACACCGGCCGGACCGTCGCGACGCGATGCGGCTACGACCCTTCGGCGGTCGACGCGCTCCCGGACGTCGCCGTCGAGTCGTTCGCCGGTGTCGCCAACCCGTTCGCCCTTCGTTCGTTGCAGCCGGGCGAGAAGGTCGTCGACCTGGGCTCGGGCGCCGGCTTCGACTCGTTCCTCGCCGCCGCGGCCGTCGGTGCGCAGGGCCGGGTCGTCGGCATCGACATGACCCCGGCGATGCTCGCCAAGGCGCGGTCGACCGCGTCGGCGATGGGCGTCGACAACGTTGCGTTCCGGGAGGGCCTGCTCGAGGAGCTCCCCGTCGACGACGGGTGGGCGGACGTCGTGATCTCCAACGGCGTCGTGAACCTGTGCCCCGACAAGGTCGAGGCGTTCGGCGAAGCGTGGCGCGTGCTCCGGTCCGGCGGCGTGCTGCAGTTCGCCGACATCGCCAATGGGCGCGAGGTGCCGGAGTCGGCACGACAGCACATCGACCTCTGGACGGGTTGAATCGCCGGGGGCCTGCCGTGTGCAGGCTGGCAGGCGCTCCTGGAGGAGATCGGCTTCGTGGATGTCCAGATCGGTGATCCCGTCGACACGTTCGGCGGTGCGGGGGGCGAGGAGAACGCTCGCACCTTCGACGTGCACGGCTATCCGTTCCTCGCCCGCAAGCCCTGACGCGTCGAGCGACGTCAGCCGAGCTCGGGGAGGCGCGGTCCGCCGATGCGGACGTCGTCGCGCCGGCGGGTGACTCCCCGCGCGTCGAGCTCGGTGACGAGCGGCAGGGCGAACTTGCGGCTGGCGCCGGTGGCGTCGCGGAACTGGGCGATCGTGAACCCGTCCGGGTGATCGGCGAGCAGTGTGGCGGCGACCAGGCCGGCGCCTTCGACCGCCTCGACGTGGAACACGATCCCGTCGCGCTGGACGGCGTGGCCGCGTCGGACGAGCTCGCGGAGGTCGCTGCGGTCCACCCCCCTCCCGGTGGCGGGGTCGTTCCAGTCATCGGGTGCGGGCGGCGCGAAGCCCCCGCCGCGGAGCGCGACGAGGAACGGGTGATCCTCGTAGGGGTCGATCGCGTCGGCCGGGCGGACCAGCCCGCCGTCGAGCACGACCTCGTCGAGCGTCGGGATGATCGCCCGCTCGAAGTCGTCGAACGCGGCGAGATCGACGCCACCCGCTCCGGCGTCGTCGACGCGGGCGACGATCCCGGCACCCACCTGGGCGAGGGTCTCGCCGGCCGTCACCCAGTCGCCGACCGTGTCCAGGTCGGCGTGCGCCGCAGCGTCGAACGGGCTGCCGGTGAGCAGCTCGATCTCGTCGAGGCTGACCCGGCCGCGCTCGCGCACCAGGCGCGCCACGGATCGATCGGGGCGCGCCTGCGACGCCGGCAGCACCGGCGCGATGTCGAGGATCTCGCCACCGCCGACCGTCTCGTCGCGCCCTGTCTCGCGCAACACGTAGCGATCGCCCGGCAGCAACGGCAGCGCCACCGGGAGGAACAACCGGACTGCGCCGGTCGACCCCGGCGCCAGCGCCTCGGTGCCCAGCACGCGCAGGCGCACGGCGTGCTCGCCGGCGCCGAGATATGCCACGTACGAGCCGCGTCGCGACACGTCGTGGTCGAGCGCCGGTAACACCGTCAGCGCCGCGTCGAGCTGATCGGTGAGCAGCCAGCGGTCGGGTTCGACCACGGCGTGCCCACGGCCGAGGTCGTGGTGGTCGACCCCGGAGAGGTTGACCGCGGCGCGCGTGCCGGGTCCGAGCTCGTCGACCTCGGTGCTCGCGGTCTGCAGGGCGCGGACGCGGGCCCGGTGTCCGCCGGGCTCGATCGCGACCTGTTGCTCGGTGTGCAGCGCGCCACCGGTCAGCGTGCCGGTGACCACGGTGCCGCTGCCGGTGGGCGCGAACACCCGGTCGACCCACAACCGCGGGCGCCCGCGATCGTCGGCCGCCCCGGCGTCGGCGACCAGGCGATCCAACGCAGCGCGCAGCTCGTCGAGCCCGACGGCCGCGGTGGCCGACACGGGCACCATCGGCGCACCTTCGAGGAACGTGCCGGCGAGGTGATCGACGACGTCGAGCTCGGCGATCTCCAACATCTCGTCGTCGACCAGGTCGACCTTCGTGAGGGCGACGACACCGTGACGCATCCCCAACAGCTCGAGGATCCGGAGGTGCTCCTCGGACTGGGGCTTCCAGCCCTCGGTGGCGGCGACCACGAACACGCACGCCGTGACGCCGCCGACGCCGGCCAACATGTTGCGCAGGAAGCGCACGTGGCCCGGCACGTCGACGAAGCTCAGCGGGGCGCCCGACGGCAGCGTCGTGTGGGCGAACCCGAGATCGATCGTGAGGCCCCGCCGCTTCTCCTCTTCGAAGCGGTCCGGGTCGGTGCCGGTGAGGGCGAGGACGAGCGAGGACTTGCCGTGATCGACGTGACCGGCGGTGGCGACGACGGTCATGCCGGACCGGTCGGCTCGGCCGCCGCCCGCAGCGCGTCGGCGACGCGCGCGTCGTCGGACGCCTCGACGCTGCGGAGGTCGAGCGAGGTGCGGCCGTCGCGCGACCGGGCGATGACCGGCGGGTCGTGGGCGCGCAACGCGTCGACGAGGTCACCGTCGACGACGACGCCGTAGGACGGGATCGTCACCCCGGGCGCCGACCCGGCGCCCGGCATGGCGTCCATCGGCTCGGCGACGGCGGACGGCAGGGCGTCGGCGACGGTCGCGACGAGCCGTCCGGCGCGCGCCTCGATGTCCCCGAGCGGGGCCGCGGCCATCCGCCAGAACGGGATGTCGGTCGTGACGCCCCGGCCGAGGTAGGCCAGGGCGACGTCCTGCAGGGCCCCGAGCACGAGCCCGCCGGGACGCAGGGCGCGGGCCAGCGGATGACGCCCGCACCGGGCGACGAGGTCGGCCCGGCCGGCGATGATGCCCGCCTGCGGCCCCCCGAGCAGCTTGTCGCCGCTGAACGTGACGAGATCGGCTCCCGCGGCGAGCGTCTGGACGGCGGCCGGCTCACCGGCGAGCCAGGCCGGCGGCGCGCCGGGGAGCCACGGGCACGTCGCGTCGATCAGCCCGCTGCCGATGTCGGACACGAGCGGGATCTCCGCGGCGCGGGCCACGTGGGCGAGGTCGCCGACCGACGGCGCCTCGACGAACCCCTCGACCCGGTAGTTGCTCGGATGGACCCGTAGCAGCATCGCCGCGTCGACGTCGTCGCGGTGGATCGCGGCGGCGTAGTCGCCGGCCCGGGTGCGGTTCGTGGTGCCGACGTCGACGAGCCGCGCTCCCGACTGCGCGATCACCTCGGGGACCCGGAAGGCGCCCCCGATCTCCACGCTCTCGCCACGGCTCACCGGCACGTCGCGACCGGCGGCGAGGGCGGCGACGACCAGCAGCACGGCGGCGGCGTTGTTGTTCACCACCATCGCCGCCTCGGCGCCGCACAGGCGGGCGAAGAGCTGGCCGACCGCGGTCTGCCGCGACCCGCGTCGCCCGGTGGACAGGTCGAACTCGACGGTCTGGGCGGCCGCGGCCTGGTAGTGGGCGAGTGGTGCCCGGCCGAGGTTGGTGTGCAGCAACACGCCGGTGGCGTTGATCACGGGGCTCAGCAACGACCGCGCCAGGGCGGTGGCCCGGTCGGGCGCCGATGCCGGATCGCCGTCGGCGATCGCCGACCGGGCGATGTCGACACAGATCGGGTGGGGCAGGCCGGAGGCACCGAGGCTGCGGGCGAGCGCGTCGACCGACGGCGGACGATCGGCGGCGGAGGACGGTCGAGCCACGGGGACACCCTACGATCCCCGCCCGCCCGGCGGGGCGTCGTCACTACAGTGCCGACGCGTGAGCCTCCCGGTACCGATCGTCCAACTCGACCCCGACCTGCCGCTCCCGGCGTACGCCCACGAGGGCGACGCGGGCCTCGACCTGTACGCCCGCGAGGACGCGGAGCTGCGCGCCGGCGGCGGCCGGACACTCGTGCCGACCGGCATCTCGATCGCCATCCCGCAGGGGTACGGCGGCTTCGTGCTCCCCCGGTCGGGCCTGGCCCTGAAGCACGGGATCAGCGTCGTCAACGCGCCCGGCCTGATCGATGCCGCCTATCGCGGGGAGATCAAGGTGGTGCTGCTCAACACCGACCCGAAGGAGCCGTACCGGGTGCACCGCGGCGACCGCATCGCCCAACTCGTGATCCAGGCGGTCGCCCAGGTCGAGTGGCAGGTCGCCGACTCGCTCGAGGGCCTCGACCGCGGCGGCGGTTTCGGCCACTCCGGCAGGTGAGCGTGGGACGCTTCCTTCCCACCGCGAGCGAGCGGAGCGCCAGCGGAGGGAGCGGCCACGGCGGCCTGCGTGGCCGGGGAACGCAATGACGTTCTATCCCCAGGCGAAGACCGGTTGTTCGAGGTGGTCGACGCGTTCGCCGAGCCGTCCCTCGAGGCCGACCCAGCGGAACTGCACGAGCATCGCCGCCGTCGGCGCGTGGATGAGGTCGCCGCCGAGCGGGAGCTGCACCACCGGCCGATCGCTCTCGGGGATCTCCACGTAGCGCGGCGAGTCGGGGCGCAGCAACTGGTGGAACCCGATGCGGTAGATCGCGTGGACCTCGTCGGGGTTCGGGCGGAACGTCACCTCGGTGCCGCCCCACACGACGACCGGCGTGATCACGTAGCCCGACCTGGTGGCGTAGTCGTCGAGCACACCGAGCACCCGGTCCGGATCGAGCCGGACACCGACCTCCTCGTCGGTCTCGCGCAGGGCGGCGTCGATCGCCGTCTCGCCCGCGTCGATGCGCCCACCGGGCAGCGCCCACTGACGTGAGTGGGTGTTGAGCCGCGACGATCGCCGGCAGAGCACGAACGACGCGCCGCCCGCGACGCCGACCATCCGCCCGTCGAGGTTGTCGATCTCCTCGCCGTCGGCGGTCGGCACCATCGACATGTCGGAGTCCTCCCACGGGGTGGGGTCGTCGTCGTCGGAGCCGTGCTCGGAGTCGACCACGACGATCGCCACCGCAGCGTGGCGCCGACCGTCCAGCGGTACCTCGAGACGCTCGTGGGCCGCGATGTTGGTCGCGATCGACGCGCGCAGCTCGTCGGTCAGCGGCAGCGGCGACGGATGCCCGTCGGTGTCGGTCGGTGCGTTCGGATCTCGGATCCCCTCACTCTGTCACGGCGCAGGACACCGGCCCGATCCGGACCGTCAACGCGCTGGACCGACGTGCAGCTCGCCGTCGCGGATCCACTCGACCTGGAAGGCGGCCGAGCGCACCTGCGGTCCGGCGAACGCGTCGAGATGCTGCGCCGTGCGCAACACCGCGACGAGGTCGCGCATCGACGACACCGGCGTGGCGCACACCGCGACGACGAGGTCGCCGTCGCGCAGCCCGAGACCGTCGGCGAGCCCGCCGGCGGCGACATCGCTCAACACCACACCGCCGTCAGCGGCTCGACCGCTCGCACCCATGTCGACCCACGGTCGGTTGTGCCGACCGGTGTGGACGCCGGTCGCCAGGAACGTCTGCAGGTCGGCGACGATGTGGCGCCACCCGACGTCGAGGATCTCGCGCATCGGCTCGAACGGGAACTGGAACTCGTCCTGCGACACCACGAGGCGGGCGTGGGACTCCGACGCGTGGTCGTCCAACCGCACGACGATGCGCGTGCCGCCGCACGGATCCTCGACCTTGCGGGCGACCAGCTCGGCGTACCCCTCACCATCCGGGCTCGGCGGGCGCTCGGCCACCACCTCGACCGGCGCGTCGAAGCCCGCCAGCCAGAGGTGCTCGCCGGCGGCCCGAGCGGTGAGGCGCTGCCAGCAGAGCACCAGGTCGACGCCGATGTCGAGCGTCGACTCGAACCCGCCGTCGATCGACCGGTGGCTGACCTGCATCACGTCGTCCAGGTCAGCAGGTCCCCCTCGCCGCGCAACAGGAGCGAACCGGGGAACACGCGCAGCGACGTGGGCTCGAGGCGCAAAATGCCGAACGCGGGCGAGTCGGGCCCGTCCCATCCCGGGACGATCGACGGGTCGTAGCCGACCGGCTCCGGCCCGTTGGCGAAGCGGTCCCAGCCGGCCTGCAACCCGACCTCGCCGACGACCCACTCGGTGGTGCAGTCGGCGGTGCACACGTCCTGGCTCGGGTCCCAGTAGGTGATCGAGACCCGCGGCTCGTGGGCGAGCTGGCCCGCCTTCGGTGAGCTCGGGCTGGTGGCGATCCAGCCGGTGAGCGACGATCCGTCGAACTCCCAGATCGGGTGCAGGATCCTGGTGCGCGGCGCACCGCTCGAGTCGACGGTGGCGACGGTGGCCCAGACGATGCGGTGGGCGGTCTCGATGAACGCGGGAGCGACGGTGGAAAGGTCTGTCATGCCCCCGATCTTGTCAGGTGCGGTAGTGGTTGGTGATCGGGAGGCGACGGTCCTTGCCGAACGCTTTGCGCGTGACACGCACGCCGGGCGGGCACTGGCGCCGCTTGTACTCGGCGATGTCGACGAGGCGCGTGATCCGGCGGATCTCGTCGGGGTCGGCGCCGAGGACCTCGACGATCTCGGCGGCCGTGCGGTCGTGCTCGATGTACAGCTCCAGGATCGGGTCGAGCTCCTCGTAGGGCGGCAGCGACTGGTCGTCGCGCTGGTCGGGTCGGAGCTCCGCCGACGGTGGCTTGACGATCACGTTCTCGGGCACGACCTCGCGACCAGCACGCCGGTTGACGTAGCGACACAGGTCGTACACCCGCAGCTTCAGCACGTCCTTGATGACGGCATACCCGCCGACCGAGTCGCCGTAGATCGTGAAGTACCCGACCGCCATCTCGCTCTTGTTGCCCGTGGTGAGCACCATCCAGCCGAACTCGTTGGACAGCGCCATCAGCGCCTGGCCGCGGCACCGGCTCTGGATGTTCTCGTAGGTGAGGCCGGGCCGGCGACCCTCGAAGCTGGGGGCGAGCATCTCGAGATAGGCGGCGAACGCCGGCTCGATCGAGATCGTCCGGTAGTCGATCCCGAGGTTCTCGGCGAGGCGCTGCGCATCGCTCTTGGAGTGCTCGCTGGAGTAGCGCGACGGCATCGACACGCCGTGGACGTGGTCGGGGCCGAGTGCGTCGGCGGCGATGCACGCCACGATCGTGGAGTCGATGCCCCCGGAGAGCCCGATGACGACATCGCTGAAGCCGTTCTTGTGGCAGTAGTCGCGGGTGCCCACGACGAGCGCGTCGTAGAGCTCGCGGTCGCTGTCGAGCGGCTCGCTGACCGGCGCGGCGAGCGGGGCCTCCTGCACGACGGGGCTGGCCGACACGTGGACGACGGGGAGCAGCGCGTCGGTGACCCGGCCGCGCGGGTCCAGGAGGCGCTTGCGGTACACCGGCGGCACCGGCACGTCGACGATCAGCAGGTCCTCGACGAACTGCGGCGATCGGCCCAACACCGTGCCCTCGTGGTCGACCACGACCGAGGCGCCGTCGAACACGAGCTCGTCCTGCCCGCCGACCTGGTTGACGTAGACGACGGCGCAGTGGGCGTCGGCCGCTCGCGTGGCGAGCATCCGTTCGCGCTCGACCGACTTGCCGACGTGGAACGGCGAACCGTTGATGTTGATGTTGACCTCGGCGCCCGCCGCGGCCTGCTCGGCGAGCGGACCGAACGGGCTCCAGATGTCCTCGCAGATCGACACGCCCACCTTGACCCCGCCGATCTCGTACAGCTCGAGCGGGTCGGACTCGTAGCCGGCCATGAAGTAGCGCTGCTCGTCGAACACGGTGGTGTTCGGCAGCAACCGCTTGTGGTACGTGCCGAGCACCTCGCCGCCGGCGCACACCGCCGCCGCGTTGTAGAGGTCGCGGTCGCGGTCGACGAATCCGACGACCGCGGCGCAGCGACGTGTGCGGGCGGCCAGCTTGTCGAGTGCCGCCAGGTTGTCGGCGACGAACCGCGGCTTGAGCACGAGGTCCTCGGGCGGGTAGCCGACGATGGACAGCTCGGGAAAGGCGACGATGTCGCACCCCGCCTCCTCGGCCCGGTCGTAGGCATCGGCGATCAGCGCGACGTTGCCGTCGATGTCGCCGACGGTGGGGTTCAGTTGGGCGAGCGCCACACGCAGGACCGTCACGGACGCGAGGCTATCCGCGGGCCGCGAGTCGTTCCGGTGGGAGCGGTCGACGAACCGCCCGTCGCTCTGAGCGACACGGCCTCCGATCTGGCACTATGAGAGATCGTGCGTAGGTTCTGGGTGGCGACTGCTGCAGCGTTGATCGCGGCGTCGTGCTCACCCGGAGCGGGCCCGAAGTCGATCCCCCTGCCGACCCCGGAGAGCACGACACCGCCCGAACCCCCGGCCAGCACCGACGCCCCGTCGACGACGGTGACGTCCACCACCTCCACGACCTCGACCACGGTGGTGCCGCCGCGCTACACCGCCACGATCCGCCGCACGACCGACGGCGTCCCGCACATCAGCGCGGACGATCGCGCCGGCCTCAGCTTCGGGCAGGGGTGGGCCAGCGCGGAAGACCACGGCTGCAGCCTGATCGACCAGGTGATCAAGGTGTCGGGCGAACGGGCCGCCAACCTCGGTCCGGGCGAGGACGGCGAGAACATCGAGAGCGACTTCGGGTGGCGCGCCGTCGGACTGAGCGAGATCGCCGCCGCCGACTTCGACGCCGCTCCCGACGCCGTGGTCGAGACCTTCACGGCCTTCACCGCCGGCTGGAACGAGTACCTCGCCGGCACCGGCGACGACGGGTTGCCCGGCTGGTGCGGCAACGCCGACTGGGTGCGCCCGCTGCAACCGGTGGAGGTGTACACCTACACCCGCTCGGTGGCGCTGCTCGCCAGCAGCGCCCGGATGGTGGACTACATGGCCGCCGCGCAGCCGCCCGACAGCGGCGCCGTCGAGGGTGTCCGCACGCCGGCGTCGGCATGGCCCGACGATCTGGCCCCCACCGACGACCTCGGCAGCAACGGCTGGGCGGTCGGCCGCGACCGCACCGCCACCGGCGCCGGCGGGATGCTCGTCGGCAACCCCCACTTCCCGTGGGAGGGCGAGCTCCGCTTCGCCGAGGTCCACCTCACCGTGCCGGGCGAGCTCGACATGTACGGCGCCCAGTTGCTCGGCGTGCCCGGCATCGGCCTCGGCTTCAACGACGGCGTGGCGTGGACGCACACCGTGTCGGCGGGCAAGCGGATGACCGCCTACACGCTGACCCTCGACCCGGCCACGCCGACCACCTACCTCGTCGACGGCCAGCCCGTCCCGATGACCGCGGCCGACCACACGATCGAGATCCTCCGTCCCGACGGCACGCTCGACACCGAGACGCGCACGCTGTGGCGCAGCGAGTACGGCCCGATGATCGACTTCCCCGGGTTGGAGTGGAGCGCGACGTCGGCGCTGACGTTCCGCGACGCCAACATCGACAACGACGAGTTCGTCGAGCAGTACGTCGCCCAGCTCGAGATGGAGAGCCTGCTCGACCTGATCTCGACGACCGAGCAGTACCAGGGAGTGCCGCTCTTCAACACGGTCGCCACGGGCGCCGATGGCGCCGTGTGGTACGCCGACACGTCGGCCACGCCGAACCTCAGCGACGAGGCCGAGCAACTGTTCCTCCAGCGGCTCTTCACCGACCCGGTCACGCAGATCGCCTGGGATGCCGGGGTCGCCCTGCTCGACGGCAGCGACAGCCGCTTCCAGTGGGTCGACGAGCCCGGTGCCCGCGATCCCGGTCTGATCCCCTACAGCGGCATGCCCCAGGTCGTCCGCGCCGACTACGTGTTCAACGCCAACGACAGCTTCTGGGTACCGAGCGACGAGTTCACGCTCGACGGGCCGTTCTCCGTCCTGCAGGGCGAGCAGCGGATCCCGCAGTCGATGCGCACCCGGCAGAACGCGGCAGTGCTCAGCGACGACAATCGCGCCGGACTGGCCGGCGACGACGCGTTGTTCACCGTGGAGGAACTGCGCGACGCGACGTTCGACAACAGCGGTCATCTGGCGGTGCTGCTGCGGCAGAACGCCGCCACCGTGTGCCAGGCGAACCCGAGCGTGCCGGTCGGCGAGTTGCTCGCCGACGACGGCTCGGTGCTCGCCGAGGCGACCACGATCGACCTGACCGCTGCCTGCCAGGTGCTCGCCGAGTGGGACGGGCGCTACGACCTCGACAGCGTCGGTGCCGTGCTCTGGCGCGAGACGATGTCGCAGTTCGACGACGATCAACGCACCACCACCGGCCCGCTGTTCGGCGACGCGTTCGACGTCGCTGCGCCCACGCGGACGCCGGCGCTGCCCGCCGGTGATCCCGCACCGTTGCTCGAGGCGATGGCGCGCGCGGTCCAGGCGATCGACGCCGGCGGCTTCGACGTCGCCAGCACGCTCGGGTCGGCGCAGTTCACCGAGCGTTCCGGCAACCGCATCCCGCTGCACGGTGGCACCAACGTCGACGGGGTCACCAACATCGTGTCCTGGTCGTCGAACGACACCTCGACCGAACCGGCGCCCACCCGGGGCGACCCGGTGGCGCCCGACGCCTCGCTGCGCGGCGCCGGCTACCCGGTGAACTTCGGAGGAAAAGCTGTCCGCGGCCGGTACGCTCATCGCGTTCTCGACCGATCCGGG
>CAYGLH010000038.1:7283-17615 GCA_964350535.1 uncultured Ilumatobacteraceae bacterium | reverse complement strand
CCCGCCGGCAACGCCCTCGAGTTCAAGGCGTTCGCCGACGACGCCCAGGTCTTCGCCCACTGACCACCCGTCGGCGTCGTACGCTGGCGCCGTGACCACCACCGCCGACCTCTACGCCCGGTACCAACGGGTGCTCCCATCGTTCGTGCACGCCTACTACGCGGAGCCGATCTCGATCGACCGCGGCGAGGGCGGCTACGTCTGGGATCTCGAGGGCAATCGGTACCTCGACTTCTTCGGCGGCGTGCTCACCACGATGATCGGCCACGACCACCCCCGCGTCACGGCGGCGATCCGTGAGCAGGCGGGCAAGGTGCTGCACACCTCCACGCTGTACATGTCCGAGCCGATGATCGAGCTGGCCGAGCTGATCACCGAGCGCTCCGGCATCCCCGACGCGAGGGTGTTCTTCACCACCTCGGGGACCGAGGCGAACGACACGGCGATCCTCTTGGCCACCAGCTACCGCAAGTCGAACCAGGTGCTGGCGATGCGCAACAGCTACCACGGTCGCTCGTTCACCGCCCAGGCGATCACCTCCCACTCCTCGTGGTCATCCACGTCGCTCAGCGGACTCCAGGTGCAGTTCGTGCACGGCGGCTACCGGTTGCGGTCGCCGTTCCGCGACCTCGACGACGACGCCTACACCGAGGCCTGCGTGGGCGATCTCGTCCAGCTGCTCGACATGACGTCGGCGGGCGACGTGGCAGCGATGATCGCCGAGCCGATCCAGGGGGTCGGCGGGTTCGCCCAAGCGCCCGACGGGTTCTTCGGTGCGATGAAGAAGGAGCTCGACAACCGCGGGATCCTGTTCATCGCCGACGAGGTGCAGACGGGCTGGGGGCGCACCGGGGAGCACTTCTGGGGGTACCAGGCACACGACGTGGTGCCCGACATGCTCACCTTCGCCAAGGGCGTCGGCAACGGGATCACGCTCGCCGGCATCGTCGCCCGCGCCGAGATCATGGACACGATCGACGTGCTGAACTTCTCCACCTTCGGCGGCAACCCGCTGTCGGCGGCCGCCGGGCTCGCCACGATCCAGACGGTGATCGACGAGGATCTCCAGGCCAACGCGAAGGCGATGGGGGAACGCTTCGAGGCGGCGATGCGGCCGGTGGCCGACGCCGACCCGACGATCGCCGAGATGCGCGGCATCGGGTTGATGTGGGCGTTCGAGTTCTGCCACCCCGGCACGCTCGAGCCGGACCCGGCTCGGAACACGGCGGTGCACGAGGCGTGCAAGGAGCACGGGCTGCTCGTCGGCAAGGGCGGGCTCTACGGCAACGTGATGCGCCTGGCCCCGATGCTCAACGTCACCGCCGACGAGTTGGACGAAGGCATCGCCGCCCTCACCACCGCGTTGCAGGGGTGAGGGCGGGACGCCACGATCGTCCCTCCTGACTGATCAGGCGAGGACTTTGGACTTCAGCTGCTGGTACTCGGCGTCGTCGATGGCGCCGGACTCGCGCAGCTTGTGCAGCTTCTCGAGCTCGTCGGCGGACGACCCGCCGCCGCTGGCTCCCGCGACCTGACGGATGTAGTCGTCGGTCGCCTGCTGCGCCTTCACGGCGTCCTTCATCGAACGCTCCTGCATGTCCTTGCCGCGAGCGATGAGATAGATGAACACGCCCAGGAACGGGAGGATGATCACGAACAGTGCCCACAGGGCCTTGCCCCATCCACCGAGGTCGTGGCTGCGGAAGATGTCGAAGATGACCGACACCAGGATCCAGATCCAGGCGATCCACAGGAAGAGCATGAGCATCGTCCAGAAGATGCCGAGGATCGGATAGTCGTACGCGAGCATTGCTGCACCCCTTGTCGTGTTTGGCCCGGCCGGGTGGCCGTATTTTGGTCAGCGTGTGACGTTAGCGCTCTCCGGCCACTCGCGTCACGATTCGTCGGGTGGCGCGTCCTCGCCACCCGTCCCGCGCACGCTGTACTTCCACAGCCCGAGGGCGATGAACCCGGTCGGGATCAGGATGATCCAGGTGAGCAGCCGGAACAGCAGCACGCCCGCAGCGACCTGGTTGACCCACTGGGAACCGGCGAGCGGCGTGAGCATCGCGACGTAGGCGACCTCGGTGACGCCGGCGCCGCCGGGCATGATCGGGATCGTGTTGATGCCGGCGACGATGGCGAACACGGCGAAGATCTCGCTCCAGCTGAGGTCGGCCTCGGGGATGCCCATCCAGCGCAGCGACATGATCAGGAGGGAGCACTTGGCGGCGATCGTGAGCACCGTGGCGGCGGTGGTCGGGAGCCACTTGTCGCTCAGGTAGTCGACCGTCATCCGGCGTTGGTCGGCGAACGTGTCGGCGAGCGACCGGTCGAGCGGATCCTTGCGCAGCACCCGTCGCGCCCACCCGGCGACCCCGTCGAGGCGGGCGCCGGCCCAGCGGGTCCGCCGGTCGGATCCCAGCACGAAGGCGATCACGACGATGACGACCGCCAGCACCAGGGTGGTGATGACGATCACGGAGCCGAACCCGGTGAGCTCGACGTCGCCGAAGAAGATCAGCACGCCGGCGAGGGCAGGGAGGGCCAGCTGGGAGCCGATCGAGAAGATCCCGCTGGCGGCGACCGCCGTGGCCGCCTCGTTCGTCGACACACCCCACGACTGGTACATCGCGTAGCGCATCGGGAGATCGCTCGGCCCGGGGATCACCGATGCGATCGCTCTCGGTCCGAGCGAGGCCAGCACGCCACGACGGGCGGGCATGCCGGTGACGAGCGAGGCGGTCTGCAGCCCCTGCGTGCCGATCCAGATCAGCCACCCGAAGGTGAGCGAGATCCACTCGGCGTCGGACAGCTCGGCGAAGGCATCCCCGATCTGGCTCGGGTCGAGATCGTCGAAGATGCCGGCGAGCACGACGATGGCCAACACGACCGCGCCGAGCGAGAAGACGATGCGCAGCCCGATCTTGAAGACGGTCTTGGGGCGGAAGCGCGTCTGCTCCACCACCTCCTGCTCCTCGACCTCGAGCAGTGCCGCCTCGCGCTCGACCGCGCTCCTGGCACCGGTGTCCGTCGGCGACGACGGATCGGACGCCGTCCCCTCGCCGGAACCGTCGCTCATTGGGGCGAAGCTAGCGAACGAGCCCCGACGCCCCGCGATACTGAGCCCATGACCAGCACCGAGCGACGGACCCGCGGAGCGGCGCGCCGATGAGCGACCTCCTCGGGACGATCGGCGACACCGACTGCGAGTACCTGCACGACGGACTCCTCGCCCAGCCGGTCAACGCGCTCACCAGCCTCGCCTACGTGGCCATCGGTGCGGCGATCGTGGTGGCATCGGCCCGGCTGCGCGCCCGGCGCACGGAGTCGATCGTGTTCGGCGTGCTGCTCGCCGGGATCGGCCTCGGCTCGGTGCTGTTCCACGGTCCGCAGCCATCCGGCTCGAAGGCGCTCCACGACCTCCCGATCCTGCTCGTCGCCCTCCTGATGCTGTTCCACGACCTCTCCTTGGTCCGGCCGACGTTGCGGACGCTCCCCTGGTTCGCGCCGGTGGCGGTGCTCACGTCGGTCGTGGGCCTGATCGTTCCCGGGTTCGCTCCGCCGGCCACCTTCGTCGTCATCGGGATCGTCGTCGCCCTCGAATGGTTCGTCCAGCGACACCGGCTGCGTCCGGTCGACCCGGCGACGGTCCGCCGCACCGACATCGCCATCGGGGTCGTGGCAGCGCTCGGCCTGGCCAGTTGGGTGCTCGGGCGCACGGACGCGCCGCTCTGCGATCCCGACACGATCGCCCAGCCACACGGCCTGTGGCACCTGCTGTCGAGCATCGTGTTCGGCCTGTGGTGGTGGATGGCCTACGTGCGCGGCGAGCCGCGCACCTCGGCCGACGCGGTCGGCACCCACGCGGCCGGGAGCCGACGCCGATGAGCTTCCTGGCCGGCCCGGACGCCTCGCTCAAGGAGCGGGTGATCGCCCGCATCGTCGGGTTCCTGACGCGGATGTTCTACCGCGAGGTCGACGTGCACTGGGCGGTGACGCCGCCGGCGTCGGGCCCGCAGCTCACGGTGGCCAACCACTTCGGCGGCGTCGCCGATGCGATCATCCTGTTCGCGGTCTCGCCGCGCCGGCCGGGTGTCATCGCCCGCTCGGTGATCTGGAAGCCGCCGCTGGTCGGTCGGCTGATGGACTGGATCGGTGCCATCCCGGTGCACAAGGCGGACGACACCGGCGGAGCGGGCAGCACCAACGACCAGATGTTCGCCTCGTGCTATCGCGCCCTCGGCGACGGCGGGCACCTGCTGATCTTCCCCGAGGGGGTGACCCGCAACGAGCCCTCGATGGCGCCCGTCAAGACCGGCGCGGCACGGATCGCGCTCGGTGCCCGCGCTGGCGGCGCGGCGGGGATCACGATCGTGCCGATCGGCATCCACTACGAGGACAAGGCGCTGCTCCGCAGCAGGGTCGTCGTGAACGGCGGCCGGCCGATCGACGTCGATGCGACCGTCGCCGAGATGGTCGCGGTCGACGATCGGGTCACCGCCGACGATCGCGAGGCGGTCGACAGCCTGACGGCCGAGATCGCCGAGCGGCTCCGCACCGTGGCGCCCGACTACACCGACTGGGAGGAGGCCCACGCGCTGTCGACGGCCGCCGAGATCACGGTCCGGGCGCAGCTCGACGATCCGGCCGAGCCGGTGCCGATCGGGCTGCGCGACCGATTGGCGAACGCCCTCGCCGACCGGCCGGCCGAGCGGCGGCAGGCGATCGCGGCTGCCGTCCACGCCTACGAGCGCGACCTCGAGGCGCTGGGCATCACCGACGCCGACATCCACGATCGGGCGCCGGCGTGGCGGTTGACGATCCGGTTGATCGTGCAGCTGCTCGCCGGACTGGTGCTCCTCCCGTTCGCCATCGTCGGCGCCGCCGTGAACGCCCTCCCGTTCCTCGTGATGTGGCTGGTCGGTCGGCGACGCATGAGCGCGTCGTTGGCCGCCACCGTGAAGCCGGTCGCCGCGATCGCGTCGTTCGGGATCGTCTGGGCGGTGGTGTTGTGGGGCGTGTTCCGCCAGTGGTCCTTCGCCGGCGTGGCGGCGGGGCTGGTGCTGCTCCCGGTATACCTCACCGCGACACTCCTCCTCGCCGAGCGCCTCGTGCTCGCGTGGCGGTCGGCGCGCCGACATCGACGCTTGCGCCACCGCGCTCCGCCGACCGCACTGCTCGCCGACGAGCGCCGTGCCGTGATCGAGAGTGTCCTCACGCGATGAGCGCCACGTTCTTCCTGCTCACGGTCTCGATCCCGCTCTTCATCGGCGACGTGTTGGCGATGATCGAGGTGGTGATCCGGCGCGACCTCGGTCTCGGCCGGAAGGTGCTGTGGGTGCCGTTCCTGTGGTTCGTGCCGGCCATCGGCCTGGCGACCTACATGCTCGTCCGCCCCCGACGACACGCCCGGTTCCGCACCCTCCGTTCCACGAGCCCGAACGAGTCGGCGGTGGCCCTCGTCGCGCTGGCCGAGGCGTTCCAGCGCGGTGAGATCGACGCCGCCGAGTACGACGCGAACGTTCAGCGCTTCCGACCACCAGCGATCGCGGATCAGCGGGTGTCGTGACGGAACGTGACCGACAAGCGCGGGCCGACGCCGCGACGGACCTTCGGCACGCAGTGCTCCCAGTCGTGTTGACAGGCGCCGCCCATCACGAAGAGGTCGCCGTCGCCGAGATCCCAGCCGCGGGACTGGCCACCCCCGCGGGGCCGCAGCTTGAGCGGCCGCCGTGCGCCGAGGCTGACGATCGCCACGACGGGGTCGGTGACGTGGTGACGGTGCCGATCGCCGTGCCAGGCCACCGAGTCGTGACCGTCGCGATAGAGGTTGAAGCCGATCGAGTCGAACGGCCGGTGGTACCGCTCGACGAGCAGCTGGCGGATCTCGGCGAGGACCTCGTGCGGTTCGCCGGTGGGGTGATCATCGGCATGCCACCAGGCGGTGAGCCGTGGCTCGTCGACGAGCGAGTCGTACATCGGGATGTGCCGTCGCTGGCGCAGATCGAGGCGGTCGAGGAGGTCGTCGAAGAGCGCGTCGGCGCCGGCCAGCCACCCGCCGGCGTGCTCGACGAACGAGGTGGCGTCGAGGTCGACGCGCGCCACGTCCTGGAACTGCGGATCCACGCTGGGATCACACGTGCCGAAGAGCGACCGTTGGAGGAACACCTGTTCCATTCTCGCGAAGGAGTGCCCCGTCGTCAATCCGGCGTCGGGCGGCGGGTGGCGACGTGATCCCGATCGACGATCCCGACGACGCGCGTCTCGACGACTTCCGGCGGCTCAACGACCAGCGCTTCCGACGGCGCTACGAGGGCGACGAGTCGTTCATCGCCGAGGGATTCGTGGCGATCGACCGCCTCGTCGAGTCGGACCATGCGGTGCGGTCGGTGCTGTTGGCGCCGTCGAGGGTCGACCGGTTCGGGCACGGCCCGGAGCTCGACCGGCGCGGCGTCCCGGTGATGGTGGCAGACCCCGACGTGATCGCCGAGGTGGTCGGGTTCGACCTGCACCGGGGCGTGCTCGCCGCCGCCGACCGGATGCCCGCTCCGTCGGTCGAGTCGCTGGTGGGCGCGGCGACGCGGCTCGTGGTGCTCGAAGGCCTCAACGACGGCGAGAACGTCGGGGCGATCGCCCGTGCCGCCAAGGCGTTCGGATGCGACGGACTCGTCCTCGACGCCACGTGCGCCGACCCGTACAGCCGCCGGGTGGTGCGGGTCAGCATGGGCGAGGTGCTGACGCTGCCCGTCGCCCGCACACCCGACGTGGAGGCGGCGTGCGTGGCGATGCGCGCCGCCGGCGTCACGACCTGGGCGCTCACGCCACACGCGGGTGCGGACGACATCTGGTCGTGTGCCGTCCCAGGCCGGCTCGCCGTGCTGTTCGGCGCCGAGGGACCAGGGCTGTCGGAGCGGGCGTTGCTCGCCGCCGACCGGCGGGTACGGATCCCGATCGCCGCCCACGTGGACTCGCTCAACGTGGGCCACGCCACCGCCGCGGCGCTCGCCATCACCGCCCGCCCGGGCGACCGTGACCCCCGGGGTGGGCCAGACTGAGCACATGGCGTACGAACTGGAGTGGCTGGCGGACGCTTCGAACACCACCGAACCACAACCGTTCGCCGGGCCCGATCACCCGATGCGCAAGATGACCCGGCGGGTCGCCTTCGAGCGGGAGTGGGACGATCGCAACGTCGAGAACGTCGGTCGCCTGTTCGACGAGCTGGCGGACGGCTGGGCGGCACGTGCCGACGAGGAAGGCCGCGTCGCGTCGATCGCCGACGCACTCGATCGCGGCGGTGCGCCGCTCGACGGTGCCTGGCTCGAGCTCGGATCGGGCACCGGGATGGGCACGTCGGTCGCCGCCGAGCGGGTCGGGTCGATCGTGGCGACCGATCTGTCGTGGGAGATGCTCGTCAGGGCACCGTCCGACCTCGCGCCACGGGTGCGCGCCGACGCCGCCCGTCTTCCGTTCCGCCAGGACCAATTCGACGGTTTGCTCCTGGTGAACATGCTCCTGTTCCCGGCCGAGGCCGACCGGGTCCTGCGACCCGACGGAGCGCTCGTGTGGGTCAACACCGTCGGCGACCAGACGCCGATCCACCTCCCGCCCGACGACGTGCTGGAGGCACTCCCCGGCGCGTGGCGCGGCACCGCCGGTCGAGCGGGTACCGGGCTCTGGGTCGTCGCCACGCGCGCCTGAGTCCGAGAACGACGAGACCCCCGGCACGGAGCCGGGGGTCTCGTTTCGATCGAACGGATCGGACGATCAGGCGTCGTCGCCGGATTCGGCGTCGTCCTCCCGAGGTTCGGGCGGCTCGCCGAGGCCGAGCTGGGCGAAGATCTCCGCCTTGCGGAACTCGAAGTCGTCGGTCTTCACCTTGCCGGCAGCATGCTGCTCGTTGAGGAGTCGGAACTCCTCGAGCAAGGCGTCCTCGTCGACCCCGTCCTCTTCCTCTTCCCGCTTGGCCGCGCTCTTCCCGTGACGGATCGCGAGCTTTTCAGCTTTGCGTTCCTTCTTGCGGATCTCGCGCTGGCGCTTTTGGTACGACTGTGGACTCGAGGCCACTCAAATCGCCTCCTCAGATGACTTTGACGTCGACGGCCTCCGGGCCCTTCCGTCCAGGGGCGATGTCGAACTCGACCTGGTCGCCGTCGTGCAGGGTGCGACGTCCGGTACCGACGATGTTCGAGAAGTGCACGAACACGTCGTCGCCGTCGTCGCGTGAGATGAAACCGAAGCCCTTCTCATCGTTGAAGAACTTCACTGTGCCTGTAGCCATTCGCGGCTCCTTGTTCACTGGAGCCACGAATTGACTCACATTGCAGTAGCCACCCTAATGCCGCGATCCCGTGCATCCACCGCGAGCAGCCGCACCAAGATGAGCGCCGCCATGCCGACGCCCGACGCGCCGCCGGCGATCAGGGCCGGGTCGCCGACCGCCAGGCCGTAGACCAACCACAGTCCGGCCTCGACCAGGGCGATGACCCAGGTGCCCACCGACACGCCGGACACGTCGCGGCTCCGGTACGCCTCGATCACCGCCGGCAGCAGCTGCAGGCCGTAGCACAGGCCGACCACCGTGCCGGCGATCTGCCAGCCGCCGACGAGCAGGAACGGGAGCGGCACGGCGCCGAGCGCGAGTGCGCCACCCACCATCGCGCCCAGGCTGGAGCGCCCGGCGTGGCGCACGATCAGTGCACCGATCGCGAGGTACAGGGTGAGCGAGAGCGCGGAGACGGGAACGACCGCCCAGACGCCCTCGGAGATCCCGTAGATGAGCCACCACGTGTTGAGTGCGGCGCTGACGCCGGCCCACGCCGCGGAGACACCCTCGACGCGGCCGGTGCGGGCGATCTTGCGCGCCTGCGGGAACGCCATGCCCGAGCCCAGCACCGTGGCGCAGAGCACGATTCCGTTGAGTACCAGATTCATCGTCGATTCACCTCCGTCGGTCGTCCCGGCGGAGTGTGCCTCCGGCGGGTGTAAGGATCTAAACAGATCTAGCACCTTACTTCCTCATCGAGCGGTAGCCTGGCCGCATGTATGTGACGTCCGGCATCGACACCGAGGTGCGGCGCACGCTCGAGGCGATGGTCGAGATCGTCAACGGACTGCTCGACGGCGATGCCGACGTCCGCGCCCTGCTCACGGAACACGACTTCACGCGGGCGACGATCGCGCCCGAACCGGCGATCGGGCGCTTCGAGGAGCGCATGCTCGGGCTGGTGCCGCGGATCGTGTCACTGCCCGACGAGGATCCCGACCTGGCGGTGGCGTGGGTCAACGCCGAACTGTCCGAGATCCAGATCGCGCCGTCGCTGACCGAGCACGACGGCGCTCCGCTGCACATCCACTGGACACCGAGCTCGGCGCGCTTCGACGATCAGGCGATCGCCGACGTGCTGATGGCGCTGGCGCAGGAGCTGTGCGACAACGGCACCGAGCGGTTCGGGATGTGCTCCGCCGACGACTGCGAGCACGTGTTCTACGACGCCACCCGCAACCGGTCGCGGCGGTTCTGCAACGACCCGCGCTGCGCCAGCCGCACGCACACCGCCGATCACCGCAAGCGCGAGCGCGCCCGCACGACCTGACGGAACGGACCGGCTACTCGAGCAGCAAGCCGTAGAAGACGAACTCGGTCCGCCGGTTGAGGGCCAACGCGGCGTCGTCGTCGTTCAGCGTCAGGAGGTCGTTCTGGCCGACCGCTCGCGACGACAGACGGTCGGGGGAGATCCCCTGGAACGCGAGATACGTGACGACCGCCTCGGCGCGCGCTGCGGACAGCGCGAAGTTGCGTCCGGGGTCGCCGCGCTGGTCGGCGTGGCCGATCACGAGCGCCGTCACGTTCGGGAGGGCGTCCATGATCCCGACCGCCCGGTCGAGCTCGGTGGCGTGGGCGGGCAGGATCTCTGAGCTGCTCTCGGGGAACCGCGCGGACGTCAGCTCGACCACCCGGACGCCGACGCCGGCGGGCACGGCTTCGTTGATGGTGAGGAAGTTGGCGATGTTCGTGTCCTGCCCGGGCTTGGCGTTGGCGACCGCCAGTGCCTGGAGGCGGTCCTTCGCCGCCTGGCTCGGCACCGCCCCGGTGAGCGTGATCTGGTCGACGCCGAACACGGCGACCACCGGCGCCGGGCTGCCGTCGGGCAGCGTGGGGTACGGCGCAGGCCCATCGGCGGCGGGAGGAGGAGCGGTGGTCGGGTTCGGCGCTGCGGTCGTGGCCGCCGGCTCCTCGTCGGGCTCCGGGGTCGCCGACGACGGTGCTGCATCGGCGTCGTCGGGATCGTCCGCCGCGGTGTCCGCCGGCGCCTCGGTGCTGGGCGC
>CAYGLH010000038.1:0-7183 GCA_964350535.1 uncultured Ilumatobacteraceae bacterium | reverse complement strand
TCGCCCGTGGTGGCGTCGGCCTCCTCGGCTTCGGCGACCTCGGCGCTGTCGTCGGGCGGCGCTGCGTCGTCGGCGTCGCCGTCGGAGCCGTCGCGCAACGCGAACCAACCGAGGAACAACACGAGGAGCACGCCGACCAGTGCGGCGACCACGCGCGGCCACCTGCGGTCCTCGCGGTACTCCTCGTACTTGATGTCGTACACGTCGCCCCTCTCGGGCGCCCGCTATGGGTCGAACCTGCTCGGCCCGACCCGGACGCACGGTGTTGCGCACCATTCTGACATCGATCGGCACGTCACCGCATCCGATTGCGGCCGGTCCGGACCCACGGTCACGCGAGACGCCCGTCGACCAGTCGGAGCACCGTGCTGGCACGGTCGAAGGCGACGGCCCGGTGCGACACGGCGATCACGGTCATCCCGGCCGCGGCGAGGTTGTCCCAGAGCAGCAACTCGGTCTCGACGTCGAGCGCGCTCGACACGTCGTCGAGCACCACCAGCTCCGGCCGGTGGACCAGCGCCCGCGCCGTCGCCAACCGTTGCCGCTGACCGCCCGAGAGCCGCAGGCCGCGCGGGCCGATCAGCGTGGATTCGGCATCGGGCATCTCGGCGACGTCGACGTCGATCGCCGCCAACCGGAGGGCCTCCGCGACCGTGCTCGGCTCCGCGGGGCCAAGGCTGACGTTGTCGGACACCGAGTCCGAGATCAACTGCGGCACCTGCGGGAGGAACGAGGCGTTCGGCGGCACGAAGAAGGCGGCGCGGTCGTCGATGGCGCGTCCGTTCCACCTCACCTCCCCGCCGTGGGCAGCGCCCGGCGCGAGTCCGAGCAGCGCTCGCAGCAGGGTGCTCTTGCCCGCCCCGATCGGACCGGTGACCACGAGGAAGTCGCCGCGCTCGAGCTCGAAGCTGACGTCGCGGACCCCGGCGCCATCGGCGTACTCGGCGGACAGTCGCCGGACCTCGAGCCGCTCGAGCGGCACGCGCTCGGGGCGCACGGTCGCCGGGCGGGTCCGCACGTCGCTCGGTCCGATCGGCAGATCGCGCGGGCGCACCGTGTTCTCGACCTGCTCGTCGGCGACCAGCCGGCGCATCCGGTCGAAGCTCACCGCCACCTGGCGCCGGCGCGCCAGCACGCGGCCGAGCATCTGCGGGAGGAAGGTGAGCCAGCCGAGATAGGCGGTGAACAGGGTCAGCGTGCCGAGGTCGAACGAGCCCGCGGCGATGCCCGCGGCGCTGACGACGAGGACCAGGCCGAGCCCGATGTTGGCCGCCCCCTCACCGAGTGCGTTGACGCCCTCGGACAACACCCGGTCGCGCACCGCGGTGTGCCGGCGCGCCTCGACCACCACGCCGAGCCGCGCCAGCATCGGCTCGGTGGCGTCGTTGACCTTCACCGTCGTCGCCGCGGCCATCATGTCGCCGAGCAGTCCCGTGACCTGCTCGGTGGCCTCGCGATCGGCGGCCCGGTAGCGCTTGATCCGGGCGTCGAGCGACCGCGTGACGACCACGACCCCGATCAGCGGGATCACCAGGATGAGCGTGGCGGGCAGGTCGGCGGCGGCCAGGAGGAACCCGGCGATCGCAGCGAAGAGCAGGCCGCCGGTCGTGTCGAGCACGTTGTCGACGAACTCGGCGACGTCCTCGGTGTCGTCGCGGAAGTGGGTGATCGCCCGTCCCGCCGAGCCCACCGGCTGGCCGGCTTCCGGGCCGCCGCTCGCCATCTGCGCAGCGAGCATGTTGGCGCGCAGGAAGGACTGCATCCGCAACCACACCCGCTCCCACACGAGGGCGCCGTGGTGCACGGCGGTCATCCGCAGGATCTCGCTGACCGCCACCGCCGCCGCCCACCAGTAGGCCTCGGTGGTGCGGCCGTCGGCGATCGCCTGGTAGCCCCGGCTCAGCGTGTAGCCCGTGATCGCCGGCGACACGAAGAAGTAGAGGAACAGCGCCGAGCCGAGCCAGAACTCCCCCGGTCGGTGCTGCGACACCCGCCAGGACAGTCGCCACACGTTGCCCGGGCCGAGGTCGCGCGACGTCGTCGCGTCCTCGACGGGCACGTCATCGTCGTCGGAGGTCGGCTCCTCGTCGATCTCGTCGGGTTCGAGGCCGAGGCGCATCATGGCGTGTCCTCGTTCCCCGACGCCGCGCCGGCGAGGGGCTCCTCGCGCTCGAGCGAGATGGTGAGGAGCTGGCTGAACCGGCTGTCGTCGTCGCCCGCCAGGGCATCGCGGTCGCCGTGCTCGACGATGCGCCCGTGCTCGAACACCACGATCTCGTCGACGCGCCGGAGCGTCGACAGGCGGTGGGCGATCACGAGTGCCGTCCGACCGGTCAGGAGGTCGGCGATCGCCCGCTCCAGGCGCGCCTCGGTCTCGGGGTCGACCCGCGCCGTCGCCTCGTCGAGGACGAGCAGGTCGGGATCGCGCAGCCACACCCGAGCCAGCGACAGCAGCTGGGCTTCGCCCGCCGACAGCCCGGCACCCCCGGCGCCCAGCTGCCGATCGATGCCGGCGTCCGCCAGTTGGTCGAGCCCCACCTTGCGCAGCACGCGTTCGACGTCGGCGGTCGTGGGCGTCGGGTCGAACAGTGTGACGTTGTCGCGGATCGTGCCCGCGAACAGCTCCACCTCCTGGGGGACGAGCGCCACCCGGTCGCGCAGCTCGGCGAGCGGGATGTCGTCGATCGGCACCCCGCCGAGGCGCACCGACCCCGACGTCGGCTCGACCAGGCGCAACACCAGCCGCGACAGCGTCGTCTTGCCGCTGCCGGTCCGACCGACGATGCCCACGGAGCGACCGCCGGCGATCGCGAGGTCGACGGCGACGAGCACCGGTTGATCGTCGCCGTAGTCGAAGTCGACGGCGTCGCACTCGACCGACAGGGCACCGCGGGAGGGGCGCACGGTGCCGCGATCGACGATCGTCGGGCGCTCGGCGAGCAGGTCCGCGACGCGCACCATCGCCCCGTTCGCCTTCTGCACGGTCTCGAGCTCGTGCACGACGTGCTCCATCGGCTGCGAGATCAGCAGCACGTACTGGAACAGGAGGAAGGCGGTACCGAGCGTGATCGCGTCGACCGACACGAGCGCCGCCGCGACGACCAGCACCAGGACCCGCCCGGCGTTCACAGCCATCTGCACGATCCACCACATGATGATGAAGGCCCGCTCGCGGCGCACCGCGCTGGCGATCGCGTCCGCGCTCTCCTCGATGAAGCGCCAGGCAGCGTGGGTGGCCGCCCCGTTGGCGCGCAGGTCTTCGCCGGCGTTGAGCCGCTCCTCGATGCCGCCGTAGAGACGAGCGTTGGCGCTCATCTCGTCCGACGACTCCTCGACGGCGCGGTGGCGGCTGCGCACGAGCACGAGGAACGACAGCGCGAGGTAGACCGCCATCCCCGCGCCGAGCCGCCAGTCGAGCACCGTCAGCACGACGAGCATCCCGACGATGGTGACGACCGACGCGGTCGCCCGCGGCAACACGCGGGCGAAGAACTCCGAGACCGACGTGATGTCGCCGTCGACGCGTTGGATCAGCTCGCCTGGGGTGTGGGTGCGGTGGAACTCGTGGTCGAGGCCGAGCACGTGGCGGGTCATGCGCAGGCGCAGTCCGTTGGTGGTGCGCCACGCGACCGTGGTCGCCGACCATGCGATCACCACCGCCATGATCTGCATCAGAAGAGCTACGACGAGGTACCCGACCGCGAGCGTCATGATCTGGCTCGTCGTGGTGCCGTCCTCGGCGCGGTCGACGATCGTGCGGATGATCAGCGGGCCGGCGAGCGCCAGGCCGGCGCTGGTCATCACGACCAGCAGCACCAACGTCCATCGGGACGCGTCAGGTCGCAGCAGGTCGGCGAGCGCGCGCCATCGGGCCCCCGTGCGATCGGACACCTCCGCAGTCTCCCGCGCCGAGGTCACCGCAGCAGCGGAGGTTTCGTCCGCCGTCGCCTCCCGCTCGGTGTCGGCAGGATTCCGGTCGGAGCGCCCGGACGCCGACGCGAACCGATGCGCCGCGATCTGCGTCGGCGAATCGCGGTCAGGCCCGGAAGATGGCCGACGCGAATCGGTGGCGTCCCCGGTTCAACGGGGGTGCTGTTCGATGAGCACGAGTCGCTCGTCGGGGTCGCGGAACGCGACGGCGCGCTGGCCGGCGGGGGCGGCGTCGCGCACGGGCGACAGCCCACGCCCGATCGCCACGGACTCGACCTCGTCGAGGTTGGCGTAGGGGCGGGTCAGGCGCTGGCGGGTGGTCGGGTCGAACCCCACGTCGAACACGATCGTGTTGCCGCTCCCGCCCTGCTCGAACGACAGGACGGCGTCGCCGTTGCCGAGGATCGGTTCGGCGGGACCGGCGCTGTCCTCGATCTCGCCGAACCCGAGGACGCGGTAGAAGCCCGCCGCCTCGTCGACGTCGCTCACCGCGAGCCGGTACGACATCGACCCGATCTGCAACGGCATCGGTGGCGCCGGCAGCTCGGGCGGGGCGATGCCGTCGGCACCGTCGGGCCGATCGAACTGATCGATCAGGATCGGGTTCTCGTCGGGGTCGGTCAACAGCAGGAAGCCGGCGCCGGTGCTGTCGGGATCGACCTGCGTCTCGAGCGGGATCCGCTCGGCGAGGAGGTGCGACTCGATCTCGCGCACGTCGGTGAACTCGTCGACGAAACGCATCGTCGGGCCGTCGAGACCCGGGTTGAAGGTGAGCGTGTCGCGCTCGAACATCCCTTGGAACAGCCCGATCGTGAGCGGACCGTTGCGCAGGATCTGCCAGCCCTGCTCGGCGTCACCGCCCGTGGCGACGAACCCGAGTCGCTCGTAGAACGTCCGCGTCGCCGCGAGATCGGCCACCGCCAAACTGATCGAGAACGCCCCGAGATCCACGGCAAAGACTCTCGCCGACCTGGGCTCGGGACGCAAGCCCGGAAACCGAACGGTCCGCACCCGAGACGAGTGCGGACCGATCGATGGTGTTCAGGTTGTCGCAGCGGTCACCCGCGGCCTGCGTGGCCGGGGAACGCCAGGACGTCTCAGTCGAGCCGTTCGATGATGGTGGCGTTGGCCATGCCGCCGCCCTCGCACATCACCTGGAGGCCGTACCGACCGCCGGTGCGCTCGAGCTCGTTGAGGAGCGTCGACATCAGCTTCGTGCCAGAGCACCCGAGCGGGTGACCGAGGGCGATGGCGCCGCCGTTGACGTTGACCTTGTCCATGTCGACGTCGAACTCCTTCTGCCATGCGAGCACGACCGAGGCGAACGCCTCGTTGACCTCGAAGAGGTCGATGTCGTCGATGCTCAGACCGCTCTTCTCGAGGATCTTGCGCGTCGCGGGGATCGGGCCCTTGAGCATCGTGACCGGGTCGGTGCCGGCGAGCGCGAAGCTGTGGAAGCGGGCGCGCGGCTTGAGGCCGAGCTCGTCCGCCTTCTCCTTGCTCATGATCAGCACGGCCGAGGCGCCGTCGGTGATCTGGCTGGAGTTGGCGGCGGTGATCTTGCCGTCCTCCTTGAAGGCCGGCTTCAGCTTGGCCAACGTCTCGACGGTGACGCCCTCGCGGATGCCCTCGTCGGCGGTCATCACGATGGTCTCTCCGTCGATCTCGACCTCGACCGGGACGATCTCGTTCTCGAACCGACCCTCGTCGCGGGCGATGACGGCGCGCTGCTGGCTCTGGGCGCCGAACGCGTCGAGGTCGTCGCGCGTGAGGCCGTACTCGTCGGCGATCATCTCGGCGCCGATGCCCTGCGGCGGCAGGCCGGTGTCGGCGTAGCGGTCCTGCTGCTCCTGCGGGAACGGGAAGCCCATGCCCTGCACGACCGACGACCCCATCGGGGTGCGGGTCATCACCTCGACGCCGGCCGCGACGGCCACGTCGTAGGCGCCGGCGATGACGCCCTGCGCCGCGAAGTGCATCGCCTGCTGGCTCGAGCCGCACTGGCGGTCGACCGTGGTGGAGGGCACTTCTTCGGGCCAGCCGGCGGCGAGCACCGCGTTGCGGCCGATGTTGAGCGACTGCTCACCGACCTGCATGACGCACCCCATGACGACGTCGTCGACGATCGCGGGGTCGAGGTCGTTGCGCTCCTCGAGCGCCTTCAGCACGTGGGCCGCGAGCGACGCCGGGTGCCAGTCCTTGAGTTGGCCGTTGCGCTTGCCGCCGGGGGTGCGGACCGCATCGACGATCACTGCTTCTGCCATGGTGGTTCTCCTTCAGGGGTTGAGGGGATCATTGAGGGTGGTCGTGGTCGGCGCCGAGATCTCCGCGGCGACGACCGAGCGCAGGTTCTGTTGCAGCCGGGTCATCACCCACGCCAGCGCCTGGCGCTCCTCGCGGCCGATGCCGTAGCGCAGCTCGCCGCGCAGTCGTTCGTCGATCTCGTTGATGCGGGCGACCATGTCGCGGCCGCCGTCGGTGATCTCGACCAGCCAGACGCGGCGGTCGGCGGGATCGGGTCGACGCTGCACGAGGTCGCGCTCCTGCAGCCGGTCGATGACCGAGCCGATCGCGGCGCGGCCGATGCCGAGCCGGTCGGCCAGGCGGGTCTGGGTGGTGGCGTCGAACTCGGCGACGTAGCCGAGGAGGCTCGCCTGGGTGAGGTTGAGCTCGAGCGGGGCGAGCCGGAGGTCGAACGCCTCGCGCACCAGCCGGGCGGTCGACATCAGCGTCGACTCGACGCGCATCCACGGCGGGGCGTCCAGCTCGTGGTTGGTGAGGTTGGAGATCGTCATCGCTCGGTTCGGTCGGGATCGGATCCGCTTCCTATGATGTGCGGCAATCCGTCCAGGACCATATTGTACGACGCCATACAGAAAACGACGAAACCTGTCACATCGGGGTCTGACACCTTGGTGACAGGTGCGGCAGGAGAGCTGACATGACCGACACCTTGACCCCGGATGAGGCCCAGGCCTTCCGCGAGCGTTGCATCGCCTTCCTCGACGAGCACGCCCTCCCCACCGGGAGCGGCACCGGACGCGGTGGCCCCGGCGGCGCATCGGCCGACAGCGGCAAGCAGTTCCTCGCCGCCGCCGCCGACGCGGGGCTCGCCGGCATCCCCTACCCGGTGGAGTACGGCGGTGCGGGCCTGACGATGGCCCACGACAAGATCTGGCGCGAGGCGAAGGCCAACTACGCGCCGATGGAGACCGAGTTCGTCATCAGCCACGGCATGTGCCTGCCGATGGTC
>CAYGLH010000037.1:1705-17767 GCA_964350535.1 uncultured Ilumatobacteraceae bacterium | reverse complement strand
TCGTCGATCGTGCCACCGTCGCTGACCAGGAAGAAGTCGGACGCGGCGAGCTCGTCGATCTCGTTGACCGCGAAGTCCTTCAGGCTCGTGCCGGCCACGGTGACGAGCGTGACGAGGTAGACCCCGATGAGCAGGGCGTTCGCCGTCGTCGCCGTGCGCTGCGGGTTGCGCCCGATGTTGTCGGCGGCGAGTCGGCCCTCGAGTCCCAGGCGGCGGGCGAGTGGGCGGAACACCCGGCTCCCGCCGATGGCGATGATCGGCCCCGCGACGATCATCCCGATGAAGAAGAAGAGCGCGCCGACGCCGACGTTGCCGCCGGTCGACCCGAACAGCAGGTTGAACGCACCGAAGCCGACGAGGATGGCCGTCCAGATGATCCGCTTCCTGGTGAGCGAGGAACCCTCGACCGCCGAGTCGCGCAGCGCCTCGATCGGCTCGGTCTTCGCCGCCTTGCGGGCGGGTCGCATGACCGACAGGAAGGTGATCAGCGTGCCTGCGATCATGCCCTGGATCACGACGGACGGACTCACGCTGATGCCGCTTCCCGGGAGTCCGACGCCGGCGGCGGACAGCACGGCCATCAGCAGGAAGGCGAGCAGCAGGCCCGTGACCACGCCGAGCGCCGAGCCGAGCACGCCGATCGCCAGCCCCTCGTAGCGCAGCGACCGCTTGATCTGCTTCGGGGTGGCGCCGATCGCCGCCAGCACGGCCAGCTCGCGCAGTCGCTGGGCGACGATGACGGTGAACGTGTTGAGGATCACGAAGCCGCCGACCAGCAGGGCGATGCCGGCGAAGATCTGCAGACCGATCTTGAGGAACCGCCCGAACCCGCTCGCCTGCTCGACCTGGTCGTCGACGAACACATCGCCGGTCTGGATGATGAAGCCGCTCGGCACGAGCGGTTCCACCGCGTCGACCAGCTCCTGCTGGCCGACGTTGCCGCGGATGAAGAGGTCCTCGAACTCCGCCTGACCACCGTTGAGCCACTGGAAGGCGTCGTCCTCGAACAGCGAGATCGTGCCACCCTGGTCCTCGGCGTCGTGGTCCCCGAAGACGGTGATGCCCACGATCGTGACGTCGTTCTGGCCGCTGAGCGTCAGCAGCGTCACCGTGTCGCCGACGGCGAGGTCCTCGTCGTCGGCCGTGCCGCGATCGACCGCGATCTCACCGGGCTGCTGTGGTGCTGCCCCGTCGTCCACGTCGATCGGGTTGAGCTCGTCGTCGACGATCCAGGCGCGTCCGGTCGCGCCGTCGGCGAACGCTGCGCCGTCGGGTCCGAGGAAGGCGACGCCGCCCATGAGGTCGCCGCCCACGGCGTCGACCTCGGGGAGCTCGGCGATCTGATCGGCGACGTCGGCACTGATCCGCAGTTCGTCGGCGAAGTCGGCGCCCGGGGCGTCCTCGTCGTCGTCGACGGTGATCGCCGCGTCGACGCCCGCATATTGCTCCCGGGTCTCGCTCTCGAGGGCGTCGATGACGCGGTCGGAGAGGAAGCCGGCGGCGGTGAAGAAGGCGACGCCGGTGATGATCGCCACGAGCGTGGCGACATACCGGCCGACGTTCATCCTGACGCCGCGGAGGGCGAGCTTGAACACGTCAGGCCTCGAACTGCTTCATGCGGTCGAGCACCCGATCGGTCGTCGGATCGGGCATCTCGTCGATGATCTGCCCGTCGGCGAGGAAGAGCACGTTGTCGGCGTACGAGGCGGCGCGCGGATCGTGGGTGACCATCACGATCGTCTGCCCGGCGTCGTCGACCGCCCGCCGCATGAACGTGAGGATCTCGATGCCGGTCTGGCTGTCGAGGGCGCCGGTGGGCTCGTCGGCGAAGATGATGTCCGGGCGAGGCACCAGCGCCCGCGCCACGGCGACCCGCTGCTGCTGGCCGCCCGACAACTGGCTGGGCAGGTTCCCGAGGCGGTCGGTCAGCCGCACGGTCGAGACGATCGTGTCGAACCACTGCCGGTCCGGGTCCTCGCCCGCCAGCGTCAGCGGCAACAGGATGTTCTCCTCCGCCGTCAGCGTGGGGATCAGGTTGTACTGCTGGAAGATGAAGCCCAGCCGATCTCGACGCAGGAGCGTGAGCTGGGTCTTGTTCAGCTTCCCGAGCTCGGTGTCGCCGATGTACACCATCCCCGAGGTGAGGCGATCGAGTCCGGCGACGCACTGCATCAGCGTGCTCTTCCCCGAACCCGACGGCCCCATGATCGCGGTGAACCGGTTCGTCGGGAACTCGACCGTGACGCCGGCGAGGGCATGGACGGCGGCGTCACCCTCGCCGTAGGTCTTGACGGCGTCGACGGCACGTGCCGCAGCCTTGGTCGCGGTTGCGGTGTCGGTCATGTGGCTCCACTCCTGGCTCGCCGACCGCGGACCCCAGCGCGAGGCGGTGCCACAGGCGATCGTGTCATCGGTCGCCCGAGGGTAGGTGGGGTCGTTCGCAATTGTCAACGAGCCATCACGGGCTTTCTCAGGTGTGAACAGGTGTTTACAGGTACCCCACGACGTGAACTCTGTGAGGGATCGCCCGCACTACCTGTTATCACCTGCGCCTCGGTACGCTCCACCTCGATGGACGGAGACCGGCTGGGCTTGGCGCGAGCGCTGCGCGAACGGCGGGCCGCGCTCGGCCTGACGCAGGTCGACGCCGCCGTGAAATGCGGCGTCTCGGCCAGCACCTACGCTGCGATCGAGCGCGCCGAACGACGGGTGCGCGACGGCACGCTGCACGACCTCGGCCTCGGCCTCGGGTTCGACGCTGCAGCCGCCTACTGGACGCCTCCGCCGTCGGGCGGGGAGTCCTACACCATCGAGGGCAACATCCGGCGCATCGAGCGCACCGAGACCGACGACGGTCACTTCCGGACGGTGTTCGAGGTGCCGGGACCGGCGGGGACGTGGACGATCACCCAGGAGCGGGCGAACCCGCCCGGCCCGCTCCGCGCCGGGGAACCGTTCACCTACCGCGCCGACTGGACCCCGCACCGTACGTAGTGCAGCGGTGCAGAGCGCCCGGGCGCGCTCGACCGGAGCGAACGAGCGAGCGATCCCCTGAGCCCCCCGCACGTCATCGGCCCGAGTCGGTCATGGTGCGCCCCGCTCCACGTCGAGGTCCACCGGCAGCACGCCGGTCGGGGCGAGCTCGCCGCGCACGGCGGCGGCGAGGGCGGCCATGCTCGGGGCGGTCTGGCCGTAGCTGCACAGGATGCGGGCGTCGAGGTCGCCGAGGGTTGCGGCATCGAGCGGGTTGCGCACGAGGCAGATCGTCAGCGACGCCGCCACGTCGGCCAGCCGGCGAGCCAGGTCGAGCTGCGCCGGTTCGGTCGTGGCGGCGGTGAGCGCCACACACACGTCACGTCCGACCGCCGCTGCCACGACCGCCGACGTCTCGGCCTCCGTGGGCCGATGGGCGACGACGTGCTGCGCGGCCGGGCCGGTGGCGGCGAGCGCCACACCGAGCGACGCCGCCCCCTCGTTGGTCGTGTCGGCCAACGTGAGGTTCCGCGCCGCCGCCTCGATCACGACCACGTCACCGTGGAGCGGGCCACCGGCGGCGCGCACCTCCGTGACCGAACGGCGGGCGACGTCGGCGGCGAGCGCCGCGTGGTCGGCGCACGCCACGACCCCGGTGTCGGGCACGTCGAACGACGCCAGCCAGCGGCGCAGCGAGTCCACGCGACCGCGTGACCGCCCGAGCACGTCGGCGGCCGGATCGCCCAGTGCCTCCCCGAGCGAGCGGACCAGCCCGCCGATGTCGGTGCGCGGCGTCGTCAGCAACAGGTCGGCACCTGCGAGCACGGCGTCGGCGCACTCGGTCACCGACGCCTGGTCGCCGGCCCCCATCGCGGCCATGTCGATCGCGTCGGTGGTGACGACACCGGTGAAGCCGAGCTCGTCGCGCAGCAGCTCGGTGAGGATCTGCCGACTGCGCGTCGCCGGCGCCGTCGAACCGTCGTTCAACCCCGGCATGCCGGCATGGCTCGACATCACCAGCTTGACGTCGGCCCCGATCGCCGATCGGAACGGCACGAGCTCCTCCGCGTCGAACTGCGCCCGAGTCCGCTCGATGACCGTCCGGGCGAAGTGGGTGTCCTCGCGGGCACCGCCGGAGCCCGGGAAGTGCTTGGCCGTCGCGGCCACGCCGACCGACTGCAGCCCGTCGATCATCGCCGCCGCACACGCCGCAGCGAGATCGGCCCGACCGCCGAAGGTGCGGATGCTCAGCGCATGGTCGGTGGCGTGCGCCAGCAGGTCACAGACGGGCGCATAGTTGACCGTGACACCCAAGGCCCGCAGCTCGCGACCCATCGCGCGACCGACGTCCCGTGCCAGCTCGACATCGCCGGTGGCGGCGATCGCCATCGCACCGGGGAAGTCCGTGACGATCCCGGTGAGCGACTGGAACTGACCGCCCTCCTGGTCGATCGCCACGAGCGCCGTCCCGCCCGGCGTGGCGGCGTGGAGCGCATCGGTGAGGGCCCGCACCTGGTGGGCGTCGACGAGGTTCTCGTAGTAGCGGAACAGCGTGACGCCCGGCATGCCGTCGCGCAGCCGGTCGAGTGTGGCCTGGTCGGCGCGCGGACCGGACAGCGAACCGAGGATCACGGGCAGCACAGTCATGGTCATCCCTTGACCGACCCGGCGAGCAGGCCGCGCACGAAGAACCGCTGCAACGCGAGGAAGATGGTCAGCGGGATGATCATCGCCACGAACGCTCCGGCCGTCAGCAGGTGCCAGTCCTGGCCCTTCGAGCCGACGAGCTCGGAAAGTTCGATCGTGACGACCGGGTTCCGCTGGTTGAAGACGAGCGCGACGAGCAGGTCGTTCCACACCCACAGGAACTGGAAGATGCCGAACGAGGCGATCGCCGGCATCGACAGTGGGAGCACGAGCTTGGTGAACGCGTCGAAGTGGCTGGCCCCGTCGACGAAGGCGGCCTCGAGCATGTCCTTCGGGAGCTGGCTGATGTAGCTGTACAACAGGTAGATCGCCAGCGGGAGCCCGAACCCGGAGTGCGCCAGCCACAGGCCGAGGAACGTGCCGGACAGCTCGAAGTTGCCGTAGATCTCGAGCACCGGGATCAACGCCATCTGCAGCGGGACGACCAGGAGGGCGATGACGACAGCGAACAGGATCCCCCGCCCGGGGAAGTCCATCCAGGCGAACGCGTAGGCGGCGAAGCTGGCGATGATGATCGGGATGATCGTCGCCGGGATGGCCACGATGATGCTGTTGATGAACGCCGTGCCCATCCCGTCGTTCGTGACCACGTCGGTGTAGTTGCTCAGCGTCCACTGCGACAGGTCGAAGGGGTGCAGCAGCGTCGTCCACCAGCCGGAGTCGTCGATGTCGTCGGCCTTGCGGAACGAGCTGACGAGCACGCCGAGCGTGGGGATCGTCCAGAGCAGGGCGATCACCACGACGACGATGCGCACCGGCGCGTTCTTCAGGTAGTGCTGCAGCGCGGTCGGCCGGGCGACGGCGGTCGACTCGCCCGGGCGGGTCGTGTCGGCACCCTCGAGGTCGTCGGGCATCAGTACCGTCATTGGCCCATTCCTTGGCGGCGGAGGTTGCGGACGTTGATGACCATGATCGGGGCGACGACGACGAGCAGGAGCACCGCCAGGGTGCTGGCGTGGCCGAAGTTCCGGAACGTGAACATCTCGGTGAACATGCGGTTGGCGACCACCTCGGTGTCGAACTGGCCGCCGGTCATCACGAAGACGATGTCGAACACCTTGAGCACGGCGATGAAGATCGTCGTGGCGACGGTGATGACCGTGCCGCGGATCATGGGCAGGGTGATCCGGAAGAAGACCTGGAACTCGTTGGCGCCGTCGAGTCGTGCGGCCTCGATCACGTCCTCGGGCACGTTCTTCAGCGCCGCCGAGAAGATCACCATCGCGAACCCGGTCTGCAGCCAGACCATGATCGCGATCAGGGCGAAGGTGTTGAGCGGGGCCTCGACCGTCCAGGCGATCGGTTCGCCGCCCAGGCCGGTGACCGCGGCGTTGAGGATGCCGATCTGCTCCTGGCCCTCGGGCCGCCAGGCGTAGACGAACTTCCAGATGACCGACGCGCCCACGAAGCTGATGGCCATCGGGAGGAAGATGAACGTCTTGGCGAGCGCCTCGCGTCGGATCCGGTCGACCATCGTCGCCACGAGCAGTCCGAGGACGACCGAGCCGCCGGTGCCGAACACCAGCCACAGCACGTTGTTGCGATACGCGGTGCGCAGGTCCGGCTCGGTGACGGCCCACTCGTAGTTGTCGAGGCCGAACCCGCCGCTCTCGGTGTCGGTGGTGAGGCTCGTCCACACGGTGTCGACGATCGGGTAGATGAGGAACACGCCGAGCAGGAACAGGGCGGGACCGACGAACACCCAGGGCCGGATGCGCCGTTCGGCGCGTCGCGACGTGGCGTCGACGATCGTGTTCGCCAGCACGTAGAGGATCCACACGCCGGCCGTGCCGACGGTCAAGGCCACGATGGCGATGAGGAACTTCGAGAGCGTCTCGTTGATGCCGTGACGTCGCACCTCGTCGGCGGACTCGTCGGCACCGACGAGGTCGAGCACGTTGGCCCACACCCGGCTCGGACTCTCCAGATCGGAGATGAACCACAGCGCCAGCCAGAACAGCACGATGACGCCGAGCGACGCGCCGAGCGCGACCGCCCACGGCGGCATCCGTTGGATGAGTCGTCTCACAGGATCAGTGTCCTCGGGGAGTTCGGGTGGGGAGCCGTGGCCGTGGCAGGCGTTCGGCGGCAACGCATGCCACGGCCACGACGATCAGGGTCTCGGGCGAGCCGTGCTCAGCTCGGCCACGAGGCTTCGACGTCGGCGAGGAAGTCCGCGGTGGACGTTCCCTGCACCCAGTCGACGACACCGGACCAGAACGTGCCCGTCCCGACTTCGGCGGGCATCAGGTCGGAGGCGTCGAAGCGCAGCGTCGTCGCGTCCTGCAGGATCTCGGCCTGCAGACGGTCGGCGTCCTGCCCGTAGTCGTCGAGCGAGATGCCGCTGTTCGGGGAGATGAAGCCGCCGGCAGCGGCCCAGCCCTGTGCGGCCTCGGGCGTCGACAGGTACTGGAGGAAGGCGCGGACCTCGGGACGGTCGTTGAACGCACCGATCTGGTCGCCACCACCGAGCACGGGCTTGCCGAACTCGTCCTCGATCGGGGGCAGGTAGAAGTAGCTGGCGTCCTCGCCGAAGACGTTCTGGTCCTCGGGGAAGAAGTCGATGATCCAGCCGGCCTGGCGGTGCAGGTAGCAGTCGGGGCCGGGGTCGGAGAACATCGGCGTCGGGGCGTCACCGATCCAGGTGGACACGATGTTCGTGGTGCCGCCGTAGACGAGGTCCTCGTTCAGCCAGATGTCGCCGACGATGTCGACCGCCTCGGCCACCTCCGGGTGGTCGAACGGGATCTCGTGGCTGACCCACTGGTCGTAGATCTCGACCGGGGCGGTGCGCAGCAGCACGTCCTCGATCCAGTCGGTACCGACCCAGCCGGTGGCGGCATCGTTCTCGATCGAGATGCACCACGGCGTGGTGCCGTCGGCGACGATCTGGTCCTGCAGCGCCATGAGGTCGTCCCACGTCTCGGGGACCTCGTAGCCGGCCGCTTCGAAGGCCTGCACCGGGTACCACACGATCGACTTGGTCGACGCCCGGAAGAACACCCCGGACAGCTGACCGTCGAACGTGCCGAGGTCGATCCACGTGTCGGCGTAGTTCTCCTGCAGCGACTCGGGGGTGATCCCCATCGTCGTCAGGTCGAGCGCGTCACCCGACTCGACGAAGCTGGCGAGCAGCCCGGGCTGCGGGAACACGGCGGTGTCGGGCGCATCGCCCGACTCGACCTGCACGTTGATCAGGGTCTCGAACTCACCGCTGCCCTCGTGCACGACGTCGATGCCGGTCTGCTCCTCGAAGGAGGCGAGGGTCTCGTTGAACTTCTCGTCCTCGGTCTCGACCCAGACGCTCATGATCGACACCTCGGTGCCGTCGTACTCGCCGGCGAACGCCGCGTCGAGCTCCGCGTAGCCGGTGTCGCCCGCTGCGGCGGCGTCGCCACCGTCGTCGCCGTCGGCTGTCGTGTCGGCCTCGGCCGCTTCGGTTGCGGCCGTCGTGTCGTCGCTGCTGTCATCCGAGTCGTCGCCACACGCCGCGGCGACGAGCGCCAGCGCCGTGAGCGGCGCAACGAGCGCCGTGGTCGATTTCCTCATGGTTGTTCCTCTCCCTTGGTGTGGTGTCCCGGTCGTTGCACGAGCCCGAGATCCTGGTGGGTCACCGCGATCGCGGCGCCCCTGAGCACGGCATCCGCGCCGGCGTCGCCGAAACGGATGTCGAGGTGTTGAGCGGTGGTGTCGACCACCGATGTGCGCAGCGTCTCGTCGACGCCGGCGAGCAGTGACGACCCGAGCGGAGCGATCGACGGGTCGAGGCGGATGGTGCGGATGTCGAGGACGCCGACGACCGCGGCCAGTGCCCGGCCGAGGTCGGCGCCGACGGAGCGACCGATCGAGTCGAGCGTCGCGCCCGCTGCGGCGTCGACGGCGGCGGCGAGATCCCACGCCTCGATCAGCTCCTCGTCGCCGGTGAAACGGCCGACGAGGTTGCCGAGGCTCACCCGCGAGATGTGGTTGGCCGGGTCCTGTCCGGGTTGGCTCGGCAGGAGGAAGCCGATCTCGCCTGCGGCGTCGTTGTCGCCGGTGAACAGTGCACCGTGCAGCACGATGCCGGCGCTGACACCGCGGGCGACCCGGACGACGACCAGGTTGTCGATCCGGTGGTCGAATGCGGCGAGCTCGGCGAGCGCCAGCGCGTGCCCGTCGTTGATCACGAACGCCGGCACCCCGAAGCGCTGCTCGAGGTCGGCGGCGAAGGGCCGGTCGGCCCACTCGAAGAACGAGGCCCGGTGCACCACACCGGTCGGTCCGACGACGCCGGGCGTGGCGACGGCGATCCGCACCTGCGGCGCGTCGATCGCCTCCAGCAACTCGCCGACGACGGTCGCGGCCGCCTCGGCCGCGGCGTCGCCCGCGAGTGTGGACCGCGGGCCGGACACCCGGTGGACCTCGCGCCCGTCCAGATCGATGACCGCACCGCTGAAGCGCCCGCCGCTGATGTCGAGGCACGCCATCTGGTACGTGCCCGAGGCGATGCCGAGCAACTGTGGGGGCTTGCCGATCGCCGCCGTCTCGGCGCGTCCGAACTCGGCCACGAGGCCGTCGGCCACGAGGTCGGCGACGATGCTCGACACCGTCGGCGGGGTCAACCCGGTCTGCCGTGCGACGTCGGCGCGGCTGACCGCGGCGGTCGCGCCGATCGCCTGGAGCACGAGCCGGCGGTTGTGCTGGCGGGTCTGCTCGCGAGACGCTTTGGCGACGGGTTGAAGAGTCTGGATCTGCATCGTTCCCACTTACTAAGGAAAGTAACCTAATATAAGCCGGAGCCGCACGTCAACCCGCCGCCGGGACGTCGTTCACGCGCCGCCGCCACCGTTCATCGTCCGATCACCGCTGGAGCCCCACCGCCATGGACATCCGCATCGAAGCCACGCCCGCCGACGTCGCCCGCCTCGCCGCCGAGGTGATCATCGACGGGCTCGACCACCCGGCACCGACGATCGGCCTGGCCACCGGCGGGACCCCGCTCGCCACCTACGAGGAGCTGATCCGCCGCCATCGCCGGCTCGGGGTGCGGTTCGACCACGCGGCCTACGTGCTGCTCGACGAGTACGTCGGCATCGACGCCGACCACCCCGCCAGCTACCGCCGCTTCATCCGCGAGGTGTTCACCGACCAGGTCGGCGTGCCCCGCGACGCGGTGCACGGCCCGCCCGGCGACGCCGCCGACCTCGCCGCAGCAGCCGACGAGTACGAAGCGCTGCTCGCCGCGCTCCCCCGCCGCCGCGTGCAACTGCTCGGGATCGGGCGCGACGGCCACATCGGCTTCAACGAGCCCACCTCGTCGCTCGCCTCGCGCACGCGCATCAAGACGCTGCACCCTGCGACGCGCACGGACAACCAGCGCTTCTTCGACGATGATGCGGCGGTGCCGCGCCACGCGCTGACGATGGGCATCGGCACGATCCTCGAGGCCGATCGGCTGCTGCTGCTGGCGACGGGCGCGGCCAAGGCGCGGGCGATCGCCGCGGCAGTCGAAGGGCCGGTGACCGCGATGGTCCCGGCCTCGGCACTGCAGCTCCACCCGGACGCCGTGGTGATCGTCGACGAGGACGCGGCGGCCGAGCTCACCACCCGCGAGTACCTTCGCGAGATCGCCCTGCACCGCCCCGACTGGCAGCGCCCGTGAGCGCCATCGAGGTGATCACGGCGCGTCGGGTGATCACCCCGGCCGGTGTGCTCCCCGACCACGAGGTCGAGGTCGCCGACGGGGTCATCGTCGATGTGCGACCGGCCACCGGCACACCCGACATCGACGTGCTGATCCCCGGCGGGGTCGACCTCCAGGTCAACGGCCACGACGACGTCGACGTCGCCACGATGACGAGTGACCAGTGGCCCCGGATGCGGGCGCTGCTCGCCGCGCAGGGCACGACCACATGGTTCCCGACACTGATCACGTCGTCGCGCGCCCACGTCGAGGAGCGGCTCGAGCACCTGGCGGCGATGGCTGCCGACGACGCGTCGGCAGGCGACGGCCCGACGATCGGTGGCGTGCATCTCGAGGGGCCGTACCTCGGCGCCCGCCACGGCGCGCACCGCAACGTTCCCGGCGGCCCGATCGATCTCGACTGGTTCGCCGCGCTGCCCCCGAGCGTGCGGATCGTCACGCTCGGACCCGAGCGCGACAACGCCCCCGAGGCGATCGCGCTGCTCGTCGAACGCGGCGTGTTGGTGGCCCTCGGCCACACCGCGGCCGACCATGCCCGCACGGTCGCGTGCATCGATGCCGGGGCGCGCCTGTTCACGCACTGCTTCAACGCCTCCACCCCCCTCGACCACCGCGCCCCCGGCGCCGTCGCCGCAGCGCTCACCGACGACCGGATCGCGACATCGCTCATCGCCGACCTCGTCCACGTCGACCCTGTGATGCTCGACCTCGCCGGCCGGTGCAAACCGGCCGACCGCGCGGTGCTGGTCACCGACGCCGCCGGCTGGCGCGCCGGCACGCTCGGCACGACACGGGTCGAGCTGCGCGACGGCGCCCCGCGCCTTCCCGACGGCACGCTCGCCGGCAGCAGCCTCACCCTCGATCGGGCGATCGCCAACGCGGCCGGGCCCGCAGGGTGGGGACTCGAGCGGGCCGTTCGGGCGGCGAGCACCGTGCCCGCGACGCTGGTCGGCCTCACCGATCGCGGCGCCATCGAGCCAGGCCGCCGCGCCGACCTCGTCGCCCTCGACCCCGACCTCCGCCCCCTCACCACCTGGGTCGCCGCCCGAAAAATGCCTCGAATGTCGCGCTGAGCGCGACCTCCACCGCAGATTTCGGACGGGGTGCGGACCGGGGGTGCTGATGGGGCTGCTGACGGGGCGGCGCGTGACGTCGGGCACAGTGTGGTGCCCTACGCTCCGGCGCATGGAAATGCACTTCGCCACCGTCTGGGAATCACTCGCCGACACGATCGGCGACGCGCCGGCCGTCTCACACGCCGGCACCACGCGGTCGTGGTCGGAGTACGACGACCGGGCCGCCCGCCTGGCGGCGGCCTACACCGAGGCGGGGTTGGGTCCGGACTCCAAGGTCGCCCTCTACCTGTACAACTCGAACGAGTACCTCGAGGCGCACTACGGGGCGTTCAAGATGCGCGGCGTGCCGGTCAACGTCAACTACCGGTACCTCGACGAGGAGTTGCGCTACCTCCTCGAGAACTCCGACGCCGAGGCGATCGTCTTCCACTCCAGCCTCGGTGACCGGGTGGGGCGGATCATCGACCAGGTGCCCGGCGTGAAGCTGCTGATCGAGGTCGACGACGGGCCGTCGAGCGGCGTCCCGGGTGCGGTGGCGTACGACGACGTCATCAGCGGCCACGACCCGATGCCCCGCATCGAGCGCGACGAGGACGACATCTACATGCTGTACACCGGCGGCACCACCGGCATGCCGAAGGGGGTGATGTACTCGATCGGGGCGTTCACCGGTGGGTTCGTCAACCTGGGCTTCCCGCTCCTCGGCGTCCAGCCGCCCACCGACGCCGCCGAGATCGCCACCATCGTCGGCACCGCCAACCCCGAGGGCCGCTCACCCGTGTCGATCCCCTGCGCGCCGCTGATGCACGGCACCGGCATGTGGCTGGGGGCGATGATCCCGGCGCTTGCCGGCGGGCACGTGATCACCCTCACCAACCGCAGCCTCGACCCCCACGAGGTGTGGTCGACCGCGCAGCGCCACGGGGTCACCAGCCTCACCATCGTCGGCGACAGCTTCGCCAAGCCGTTGGTGCGGGCGCTCGACGAGGGTTCGCCCGACGGTCCGTACGACACGTCGAAGCTGCAGACGATGATCTCCTCGGGCGTCATGTGGACCTCCGAGGTGAAGCAACAGCTGATCGACCGCATCGAGCAGGTGATGCTGATCGACGCGATCGGATCGACGGAAGGCTCGATGGGCACCAAGATCACGATGAAGGGGGTCGACACCGAGACAGCGAAGTTCGATCAGGTGCCCACGACGAAGGTGTTCGACGAGTTCGACCAGGAAGTGCAGCCCGGCTCCGACACGGTCGGGATGGTCGCCGCCGGCGGGAGCATCCCGCTCGGCTACTACAAGGACGAGGAGAAGACGGCGCGCACGTTCCGGGTGATCGACGGCGTGCGCTACTCGTTCCCGGGCGACTACGCCAAGGTCGCCGCCGACGGTTCGCTGATCCTGCTCGGACGCGGCAGCCAGGTGATCAACACCGGCGGCGAGAAGGTGTTCCCCGAGGAGGTCGAGGAGTCGGTGAAGCGGGTCCCCGGCGTGCTCGACTGCCTCGTCGTCGGCATCGACGACGAGCGCTTCGGCCAGGCGGTCACGGCGGTCACCTCGCTGGCCGACGGCGCCACCGTCAGCGAGGCCGACATCATCGACGCGGTCAAGGTCGACCTCGCGGGCTACAAGGCGCCCAAGTCCGTCGTCTTCGTCGCACAGGTCCCCCGGGCTCCCAACGGCAAGGCCGACTACTCGTCGGCGCGGGAGCTGGCGGCCGCCGGCTGAGCGGCCTAGATCGAGAGGCGGAACAGCGCCGTCACCGGCGCGTCGCCCTGGGTGAACTCGAGGGCGGCGAGGTACTCACCCCTGGCGGGCAGATCGGCGGTGAACCGGAAGCGGTCCGCGCCGACGAGCTCCGCGTGGGCGTGGGTGAACAGCAGGTCGCCCTCGTGGAACATCGCCAGGAACGCCGGCGATCCCGCCGTGTCGGGTCCGTCGAAGGGCTCGGAGAGGACGAAGTCGAGACCCTGCCGCTCGATGGTCAACGACCCGTCGCTCCACACGTCGTCGGTGGCGATGTACTCGACCGCGCCGCCGGCACCGCCATCGCCCTGGCCGACGTCGACCGTGGTGCCCAGCTCGAGCAGGTCGGGTCCTCCGGCGGGCGCTGCCTGGAACACGACGCGGTAGGCGCCGTCGCCGGGAACCTCCACCGAGACCTGCCCCTGGTCGTCCTCGGTGAGCTGGACGTGGTCGTACCAGTCGAGGTCCGCCGACGCCAGGAACACGCCCCCGGAGCCGTCGTGCAGGTCGTCGTAGTCGGTGATCGGTTGGCCGGCACGCTCGACCCGCACGGTGAGCACGTCGCCGTCGGCCTCGACGATCAGCGCGTCCGCGCCGATCGTGTCGGTCGCCGCGAAGGTCGGCGTCCGGCCGTCGTGATGTCCGTCGTCGTCGTCGATGAAGATCCGTGCGCCGAGACCGACGACGGTGATCGCCACGCCGACCACCAGCAGCACGATGCCGGCGACCCGGGTCGTCACGCGGTGAGCTTCTCCCGCAGGAAGTCGAGGACGCGCTGCACGCTGGCCTCGTCGCGCTGCTCGGTGAGGACCGAGTGGTCGGTCGCGGCCGTGCTCGGGAGCTCGACCGCGACGAACGCGTCACCGAGCAGCTGACGGAGCGAGTCGAACCGGTCGCCCACCAGCTTGTCGCCGGTGAACCGCAAGCCGAGCACCTGGCAACCCTGCGCGGCGCGTTCGGCGACGACGGCGGCGTCGTCGGGGGAGAGGTTGAGGTCGCGGCCGCGTCCGCCGCCGACGGCGAGCGGCAGCGACGGCTGCGAGAGCACCGGTGCGAGCATCAGGTCGTCGATCATCATCCCGAGCGCGAACCCGCCCGAGAAGCACATGCCGACCGCGCCGACGCCCGGACCGCCGACCTCACCATGAAGGTTGCGGGCCAGCGCTCGCAACCAGGCGATGATCGGCGAGGTCTGGTCCAGGGCGAAGGTGGTGAACTCCCTGGCGATGCAGACCCGGACCGACGACGAGGCGAGGTACGGCCCGCTGGGCGGCTTGCCGGGGGTGCCGACGAGCGACGGCATGACCACCGTGAACCCGGCGTCGACGACCTCGTCGGCGAAGGCGATCACGCTGGGCGTGATGCCGGGCAACTCGTGGACGACCACCACGCCAGGGCCGGACCCGCGGCGATACGTCGGGTACGACATGCCGGCGGCACTGAACGATCCGGGCTCCCAGCCGTCGAGCGTGGCCGCTGCCGCGGCGTCGCTCATCCGAGCCTCCGCATCGCTGCGAGCGCGCTCTCGGCGAGGTTGTCGGTGCCCTGCTTGAAGCCCTCCAGCGCGGCGGGGTCGACCTTCTGGTCACCCATCGCGCCGTGCAGGTACCGGGCGTAGACCCCCTCGGAGATCACCGCCAGGCGGAACGAGGAGAAGGCTCGGTAGTAGTCGATGTCGGACACGTCGCGACCGGTGCGAGCGGCGTACCGCTCGACGATCTCGGCGTAGGTCGGGAACCCCTCGATCCCCGTCGGATCGTTGGGCCGCGTCTGCGCCTCGCCGGGATCGGCCCAGTAGACGCCGAGGTACCCCACGTCGGCCAGCGGGTCCCCGAGGGTGCAGAGCTCCCAGTCGAGCACGGCGGTGATCCGACCCTGCTCGATGTCGGTCAGCACGTTGCCGAACCGGTAGTCGCCATGGGCGATCGAGACGCCCTTCTGCTCGGGGATCCGTGCCGCCAGGCGGGTGGCGACCTCGTCGATCGCCGGCAGCTCGCGGGTCTTGGACTTCTCCCACTGCGTGGTCCAGCGGCGGACCTGCCGCTCGACGTACCCGTCGCGCTTGGCGAGGTCGCCGAGGCCGATCGCGTCGACGTCGGCGTCGTCGAGCTCGGCGAGCACGTCGACGAGGTGCTCGGCGGCGGCCCGACGGGTCGCCGGCGCCATCGGCTCGGCGGCCGCGGCGCTGTCGAGCACGACACCGTCGACGAACCCCATCACGTAGAACGGCGCACCGTTGACCTCGTCGTCGGTGCACAGACCGAGCGCCGGGGCGACCGGCACGTCGGTGGCGCCGACGGCGGCGATGATCTTGTGCTCGCGCACCATGTCGTGCGCGGTGGCCAGCACCGAGCCGGTCGGTGGGCGGCGCAGCACGTAACGGTGCCCGGCCGCGTCGGTGACCTTGAACGTGAGGTTCGAGCGACCGCCGACGATCAGGTCGAAGACGTACGGGGGCTCGGCGCCGTCGATGTTCTCGGTCAGCCAGGCGCTGACGCGGTCACGGTCGAGGCCATTGATGGGTTCCACCGCAGCGAACGTAGCGGAGGGCGCCCTGTGGCGATCAGCCGGGACGGCCGACGCCGGTGACCTTGCCCCAGTTGACCGAACCGATGCTGACCACGCTGCCGGTGTTCGGGGCATGCACGTGGCTGCCGCCGCCGAGGTACACGCTGACGTGGCTGATCGGGCTGTAGAAGAACAGCAGGTCGCCGGGCTGCGCCGCCGACGGTGACACGTGCGGCAGCGAGGCGTACTGGGCGCGCGACTGGTGCGGCAGGTAGACGCCGGCCTGGCCCCAGGCGTACTTGGTGAGGCCGGAGCAGTCGAAGGCGACACCCGGGCTGGAGGCGGCGAACCGGTACGGGACACCCTGCTGG
>CAYGLH010000037.1:0-1695 GCA_964350535.1 uncultured Ilumatobacteraceae bacterium | reverse complement strand
GAGCGCCGCGTTGACGGCGATCGACGAGCGGGACGAGACGGCCGGCACGTTGCCCGTGGGGGCGGACCCGCCGCCCGAGCTGCTGCCGCCGCCGGATCCACCGGAGTTTCCGCTGGAGCTGCCGCCGCCGGAGCTGGTGCTGCCGGAGTTGCCCCCGGAGCTGGTGGAGCTCCCGCCCGAGTTGGTGGTGCCGGAGTTGCCGCCCGAGTTCCCCGAGTTACCGGCGTTGCCACCGCTGTTCTGGGCGGCACTCTCGGCGAGCGCGGCCTGGACCTGTGCTTCGAGCTGGCGCCGCGACTCTTCCGCCCGCCGCTGCTCTTCTTCGGCGATCAGCTGGCCGAGCTTGGCCTCGGCGTCGGCGCGAGCGGTCGTGTACTCCTCGGTGAGCCGCTCGGTCTCGGCCTGCTGGGCCTGCAGCTGCTCGGCCAAGGCATCGGCCTCGGCGCGCTTGCGGTCGAGCTCGTTGCGCTCGGCCTCGAGGTCGGCGACCAGCGCGTCGAGCTCGTCGGTGGTGGCGTCGCCGGCGCTGAGCGCAACGCGCGCCAGCTGGTCGCGCTGGAGCACCTCGTTGACATTGCTGGCGTCCTCGAACAGCGGCCCGAGCGGGGTGCTGCCGCCGCCGACGAAGGAGCGGACGGCCATCTCGCTGAGATCGCCGCGCAGCTCGGCCAGCTCGGCCTCCTTGGCGGCGACGCGCTCTTCGGCGGCGACGATGTCCTCGTCGAGCTGGTCCTTGGTGCCGATCGCCTCGACGTAGTCCTCGGCGATGGTGTTGGCCTGCTGTTCGAGACGCTCGAGCTCGTCGACGATGTTCTCGACGTGCTGCCGCTGCTGGTCGACCGGGCTGGCGGAGGCGATCTGGGGGGTCATCGCCGGCACGATCAGCGCGATCGCGGCAGCGACGGGGAGAAGACGGAGGACCGTTCGCATAGTCGAGGGCGCAGCCTATCGAATATGACGGTTGCGTTGCGAAACGCGGACGAAAGTCTCGTGGCACCCGTCACAGCCGTCGCGGTCGGGCCGGGCGGCACGCCGGGGCCCTGCCACGCCCACGCGCGGCGTCGCTCCCCGTGGCCTCGTCACTCCCACTCGATCGTGCCGGGTGGCTTGGAGGTGATGTCGTAGACCACCCGGTTGACGCCGGGCACCTCGTTGATGATCCGCTGCGACATCGTCTCGAGCACCTCGGGCGGGATGCGCGCCCAGTCCGCCGTCATCGCATCGTCGCTGGTCACGGCGCGGATCACGATCGGATGCCCGTACGTGCGCTCGTCGCCCATCACACCGACCGAGCGCACGTCGGCGAGCAGTGCCGCATAGGACTGCCAGATCTCGCGTTCGAGGCCGGCGGCGGCGAGCTCCTCGCGCACGACGGCGTCGGCCTCCTGGAGCAGCGCCACACGCTCGGGGGTCACCTCCCCGATGATCCGCACGCCGAGTCCGGGCCCCGGGAACGGTTGTCGCCACACCATCTCGTCCGGCAGACCGAGCTCGATGCCGAGCCGGCGCACCTCGTCCTTGAACAGGTCGCGCAACGGCTCGATCAACTCGAGCTCCATGTCCTCGGGCAGGCCGCCCACGTTGTGGTGGCTCTTGATCACCGATGCCGATCCGTCGGTCCCGCCGCTCTCGATCAGGTCGGGGTACAGCGTGCCCTGCACGAGGAACTTGGCGTCGGTGAGCCCACCGGTGTGC
>CAYGLH010000036.1:16629-17813 GCA_964350535.1 uncultured Ilumatobacteraceae bacterium | reverse complement strand
CCGTGGAGGCGATCCACCCGAAGCAGATCGCCTCCTCGACCTGCTCGGCGTACGGGCAGGCCGGCCGACCGGTCACCGGCTTCCACGACGCCAGCCACATCCCGCGGGCGGTGTCGTGGTGTTCGGCGAGCCAGGCCCCGCCAGCCCGCGCGCGTCTCGGCGTGGAAGATCGGATAGGCGAACTTCCAGGTGTCGGGGTGATCGGATGCCGATGGAGGGACGACCACCCCGACGATCGGGCGGTCACGTGCTCAGGTGCTGAACCGCGTCACCGTCTCCACGTGGTGGGTGTTCGGGAAGAGGTCGAGCACCTCGACACGCTCGGGCCGGTAGCCGTGCTCCGCGAGGAGTGCGGCGTCGCGGGCGAGCGACACCGGGTCACAGCTGACGAGCACGATCGGCGCGGGCGCGGCGCTCACCACGGCGTCCACGCCGCGCCGGCCGAGCCCGGCGCGCGCCGGATCGGCGACGAGGAGGTCGACGGGCTCTGCCGCGCGCCAGCGGGCGACGTCGCCACGTACGACGCGGGCGCGACGACGGTCGAGGTTGTGGCGGGCGTCGTCGCAGGCGACGCGCGAGGACTCGAGGACGATCACGTGCCCAGCCGTGCGCAACGCCGTCGCGGCGAAGAGGCCTCCGCCGCCGTACGCATCGACGACGGTGCCGGCGCCCGCCGCCTCCGGCGCGGCGCGCCCGACAGCGTCGACCAGCAGCTCCGCAGCGCCCGGCCCGGACTGGAAGAAGGCGTCGGCGGACACGCGCAGGTCGACGTCGACGACCCGTTCGCGCAGCCACGCTCTCGGTCCGATGTGCGTCGCATCGGGCAGGCCACGGACCGCGTCGCGGCCGCCCCGCTTCCACACCGCTGTCAGCGCGCCCGTGGCCGCCGACACCCGCAGCGTCACCTCGACCCCGGGGTCGACCTCGACCGTCCGGAGCACGTCGGAGAGACCCGGGTGGGCGACGAGACACGAGTCGACCGCCACGACGTCGTCGCCCTGGTGACGGCGGAAGCCGGGCCGCCCGTCTGCGTCACCGACGACCCTGACCGTGGTGCGATACGCCGAGGGCGACACGGATCCGCCTGCCTCGACCAGCGCGTCGGCCGCCGCCGCGTCCATCCGACCGATGCGGACGAGCGACTCGTGCACGATGCCCATCTTGGCGTCGAGCTGGGCCTCGGG
>CAYGLH010000036.1:508-16529 GCA_964350535.1 uncultured Ilumatobacteraceae bacterium | reverse complement strand
TGCGGACGAGCGACTCGTGCACGATGCCCATCTTGGCGTCGAGCTGGGCCTCGGGAGCGAGGTGCATCCATCGGCACCCACCACACCCGGCGAGCCGATGCGGGCACGGCGGCTCGACCCGCTGTGGCGACGGGTCGGCCACCGCCGTGACGACGCCGCGTTCGAAGCCCTTGCGCTCCGCGGTGATCTCGACTTCGACCTCCTCGCCGGGCAAGGCGCCCTCGACGAACACGATCGGGCCATCCGCGAGGCGGGCGAGCGCCTCACCGCCGGCGACGAGGCGCTCGGTGTGGATGGTGCGACGCATGGAACCGAGGCTACGGCCCGCGCGAGACTCCGGACCGTGACAACGAACGATGACTCGTGGTACTTCGATCTGCGGCGCGGGGTGGCCGTGCCCGCCAGCGAACGGGGTCCCGGCGACGACGTGCTCGGGCCGTATCCGTCGCGCGCCGAGGCGCTGAACTGGCGTTCCAGGGTCGAGGAGCGCAACGAGGAGTGGGACGAGGCCGACGACGCATGGGAAGACGGCGACGACGAGTCCTCCGACTAGCGTTCGCCCGATGCCTCGCCCCGTCCAGATCGTCCCCTCGGTGCTCCCGGCCGACTTCGCCCGGCTGGGCGACGAGGTGGCCGCGCTGGAGCGCGCCGGCGTCGACGTCATCCAATGGGACGTGATGGACGGCCAGTTCGTGCCGAACCTCACGTTCGGTCCCGACGTCATCGCGGCGGCGCGCCGGCACTGCGAGGTGCCCTTCGAAGCCCACCTCATGGTCCTCACGCCGGACGTGATGGCCGCCGACTACGTGCGTGCCGGTTGCTCCCGGCTGATCGTCCACGCCGAGGCGTGCACCCACCTCCACCGGACGCTGGGGAACATCGCCGAGCTCGGCGCCGCACCGGCCGTCGCGCTCAACCCGGCGACACCGGTCTCGGCGGTCGAGCACGTCCTCGACCTCGTCGAGCTCGTCCTCGTGATGACGGTGAACCCCGGCTTCGGCGGACAGGCGTACATCGCCACCATGGAGCCGAAGGTCGAAGAGCTCCGGCGGCTGCTCGACGACCGTGGCCTCGCCGACCGGGTCGACATCGAGGTCGACGGCGGCATCGGGCCCGACACCATCGGCGGTGCGGCGGCGGCCGGGGCCAACGTCCTCGTCGCCGGGAGTGCGCTCTACCGCGATCCCGAAGGGCTCGAACACGCGGTCAGCGATCTCCGCTCCCGGGCCGAAGCCGCGTCGTCCTGACCGATCGGCGCCCGCGGTCCGCACCGACGCCGCGTCAGCGCGGCGGGCGGAGCATCCCCCACATGTGGGGGCCCTCGAGCGGAACGTCCCACTCGCTGCGCACCTCGAAACCGTGACGCCGGTAGTAGGCGACGTTCTCGACGGTCTCGGTCTCGAGGTAGCACGGCAGACCCTCGGCGTCGGCCCGCTCGAACATCGTCGCCATCAGGTCGGCGCCGAGCGACTGGCGCTGCCAGTCCGGGTGGGTGGCGAGCATCTGGAGGTACCAGTGGGTCTCCGGCGGGGTGTTGGCCTCCATCAGCGGCCCGAGCAGCTCGAAGCGCTCCAGCAGCTCGGGGCTCGGTTGGCGTCCGGGAGGATCGACCTCCACGTCCACGGACGGCCGCCCAGGTGGGATCCAGACGGCGAGCGCCGCCGCGTCGTCGGTGCACCACACCTCGCCGAGGGCGATCCAGCGGGTCATCATCGGGCGCATCACCTCACCGCCGGGTTCGAGGAACAGTTCGTCCTCCGGCCAGAGCCACCGCATCACCGGATCGTCGACGAACGCCCGCATCGCCGTGACCGAGAGGCGGCGGAGGTCGGGGACGGCTGCGCGGCGGATCACGGTGCGGACGCTAGACGAGCGGAGGTCCCCGTCCGGCTCAACCGATCACGCCGGCGACGACGTAGTCGATGAACCGCTCGTCGTCGTAGCCGAGGATCTCCTTGAGCACCTGCTCGCTGTGCTGGCCGAGCGTCGGCCCCGGCGATGGCGTGCAGGCAGGCGTCCGCGAGTAGCGCACGCGCGGTCCCTCGAGCACCACCTCCTCGAGCGCCGGATGGGGCAGCGTGAGGAAGTGCCCGGCGTGGACGAGCTGGGGGTCGAGCTGCGCCTCGGCGCTGCGCTGAGCCGAATGGGCGGCGACGCCCGCAGCCTGGAGCTCCTCGGCTGCCCGCTCGGCGGAGCGCTCCGCCGTCCACGCCGCGATCGCGCCGTCGTCGAGCGATCCGACGATCGACGAGAGCGCCCGACGTTGCTCGTCGGTGCGGCAGGCGACCGCGACCCACCGATCGTCGCCCGCACTGGGGAAGACGCCGCTCGGGTGATCGTGCGGATGCCGGTTGCCACGCCGCTCGGGGACCCGACCGTTCACGGTGTACTCGAGGATCGCCGGTGCCAGCGTGTGCATCGCCGCCTCCGCTTGGGAGAAGTCGATGTACTGCCCCTCCCCGGTGCGGCGCTGGTGGTCGACCGCGGCGAGCAGCGCAGCCAGGAAGAAGCGCGGCGAGATGTAGTCGGTGTAGGCCGCGTACGGTCCGGACGGCGCCCGATCCGGCCAGCCCGTGAGTCCGAAGAAGCCCGACATCGCGGCGGCCATCGTGCCGAACCCGGCGAACTCGGCCAGTGGACCGTCCTGTCCGAAGAGACAACTCGATCCCATCACGATCTCCGGGTTGATCTCGCGGAGGTGGGCGTAGTCGAATCCGAGCTGGCGCATCGCCCGCGGCGAGAAGCTCTCGGTCACCACGTCGGCCCACCGGACGAGGTCGTGCACGATCTCCGCGGATCGCGGGTTGGTCAGATCGATGCTGACGTCGAGCTTCCCCGCGTTGAGGTTGCAGAAGAGGATCGAGGTCTCGAGATCAGGTGTGCCGTCCTTGAACGGCGCGATGGTGCGCGCCGTCTCGATGCGCGAGCTCGACTCGATGCGCACGACCGTGGCGCCCAGATCGGCCAGCACCCGGCTGGCCGCGGGCCCGGCCATCACCCACATGAAGTCGAGGACCTTCAACCCGGCGAGGGGCCCCGAGGTCGCCGACGCCGCAGACGGGACCGGAGTGGGCGCGTCGACGGCCGGGGTACGGACCGGCTCGGCGCGGATCGCCGCGCTGTCCGCACCGAGCCGCGGCGCCCGAGCCGGCGCCGCCATCGGGGTCGCCGAGCAGCGGGCGAACGGTCCCGGGTAGCGGTGGCCGTCGAGCTCGGCCCAGTAGTCGCGGGCGGCGAACTGCGCCGACCCGACGACGTCGTCGATCATCGCCACGGGGGCGATCAGCAGGCGTCGCTCCAACGCTCCTTCGAGCAGTTCGGCGGTGGTCTTGGAGGCGCAGAACGCGGTCACGACGTCCTTCGCCCGCTCGAACTCCTCGATCGGTTCCTGACCGCTGACGAGCAGCTCCGTGTACCCGATCCAGTCCTTGTCGCGCATCGCCTCGTCGCAGAACCCCTCCTCGTGGATCCACTCCATGAGCCGACGCGTCGCCGGGCCGATGGCGGTGCCGAACAGGAACGTGATCGAGACGAAGCCGTCGGCACACGGCCACATCAGGCGGATGGTGAACGGTCCGAACTTGACGCTCCCTGCCGACCGTTCGAGCGGATGATCGTTGTTGGGCGCAGCGAGGATCGCCGACTGGGTCGCCTGCATCGACGCCAGCTGGGCCGACACGTCGAGGTGCTGGCCGCGACCGGAACTGCCCCGTTCGAGCAGTGCGGCGAGCACCGCGCCAGCCGCCTCCGCGGCGCCGTGGTGGAAGGCTTGGGGCACGCCGACCTCGATCGGGGCCCGATCGTCGTCGCCGGTGAGGATCAACGGTCCCGCAGCCGCCCACACGGTGAGGTCGGTCGCCGCCCACCGAGCCTTGGGACCGTGCTGGCCGAACGGGCTGATCGAGGCGTGGACGAGCGCAGGGTTCAGCTCCGCGAGATCATCGGGGCCGAGTCCCAGGTCGGCGAGCTCGCCGGGCACCGCGCTGTCGATCAGCACGTCGGCGCCCCGCACGAGCCGACGGAGCTCGTCGCGGTCCGCGGCCGAGTCGGCCAGATCGAGCACGATCGACCGCTTCCCGCGATTGAACGACCAGTGCTCCAGGCTCCGTTCGGGGTCGTCGACGTCGCCGGCGAAGGGCCCCTGATGGCGCGATGGCACGCCACCAGGCGGCTCGACGGCGATCACCTCCGCGCCGAGCCAGGCGAGGATCTGCCCTGCCAGCTGGCCGTAGGTGCATGTCAAGTCGAGTACGCGATAGCGATCGAGCATGGGCCGTCCCCCCGAGACGTCGTGGCGCGACGCTACCACGGCGGGCGAACCGGCCGATCCGAGCCCGTCGCCGGGTGGTTGCCACACCCCTTCCCTACGATCGGAGCCATGTCGCTGACCGGTACCGCCGTCGCCCCGTCCCGGGCGCTCGATGCGTTGGCCGGAGCGATCAGCTCGCTCAAGCGGTCAGCGCCGCTGTCGCCGGTCACCGTCGTGGTGCCGACCAACGCATGTGGGGTCATGGCCCGACGGGCGCTCGGGCGACGCGGCGGCATCGTCGGGGTCGACATGGTCACCCTCAACCGGTTGGCGGAGTTGGTCGCCGGTCCGGCACTGGCCGCCTCGGGACGAGCGCCCACGTCGACCCCGGTCGTCGAGCTCGCCGTCGCCGGCGTCCTCGCGGATGCGCCCGGGTCGTTCGCCCCCGTCGCCGATCACCCGTCCACGGTCGTGGCGCTGCGCGACCTCCACACCGAGCTGCGGGTGGCAGGGTCGGCCGCCATGACCGCGCTGGCCGCCACCTCGGCGCGCGGGCGCGAGGCCACACGCATCAGCCGATCGGTCACCCAGCGGCTCAGCCGGCGCTGGTACGACGAGGGCGACCTGTTCGAGCAGGCCATCGCCCTGCTCGGCGGCGACGCCGTGCCGGCGCTGCGTCCGCTCGTCGTGTACCTGCCGCGAGATCTCGCCACCCTCCCGCTGACGTTCGTGCGGGCACTGGCCGACCACGTCGACGTCCACGTCGTCGTCGAGCACACGGGCGACCCGGACGCAGACCGCGACGGCGAGGCCATGTGCGCTGCGCTCGGGCTCTCCCCCGACCCCGTCGACGCGTCGCGTCGACGCCCGCCGGGCGACGCCACGGCGCCGGTCGTGCGTCCACGCCGGGTCGTCTCCACCACCGACGCCGACGACGAGGTGCGCTACGCCACCCGGGAGGTGCTCGCCCTCGCCCGGCGTGGCGTGCCGTTCGAACGGATCGCCGTGCTCTGGCCCACGCATCGCCCGTATGCCCGGCTCGTCGAACACCACCTGTCGGTCGCGGAGATCCCGTGGAACGGGCGTCCGGGCACGGCGCTGTCCGAACGCCTCGTCTGCCGGCTGCTCCTCGACCTGCTCGACGTCGATCGCCGGGGCCTGCGCCGTCGCGAGCTCTTCGCCCTGCTCGCCGACGTTCCCGCTCGCGACGCCGATGGTCGGCTCGTCCGGGCAGCCATGTGGGAACGGGTCAGCCGCGAGGCGGGAATCGCCCGCGGCGGCGACTGGGACGTGAGGCTCGCCGCCTACGAAGGTCACCGACGGTGGGGGCCCGCAGCGGGCGAGCTGCGGGCGTGGGTCGACTCCCTTCGCGAACAGCTCGGGCCGCGCACCGCCACGCGCCGCTGGTGGGACTGGGCCGACTGGTGCGACGAGCAACTCGACCACTGGCTCGGGCGGCGGGCACTCGATCGCCTGCCTGAGTCGGAGTACCGGGCGTGGGAGGCGTTGACGGCGGCGCTCGAGCGGCTGCGCCACCTCGACCCGATCGGCGAGCCGGTCACACGACAGGGGTTCGCCACGGTGTTGGCGGCCGAGCTCGACGCCACGCTGGCGCGCGAAGGCCGTGTCGGCGACGGGGTCACCATCGGTCCGCTGGCGGGTGCGGTCGGGCTCGACCTCGACGCCGCGATCGTGCTCGGAGGTGCCGAGGGCAGCATGCCCCCGGCACCGGCACCCGACCCGTTGCTCAGCGATGCCGACCGGCGCACCGCCGGACTGTCCACCAGCGATCGGCGGAGCGAACGGATGCTGCAGCGCCTGCTGTCGATCGCCGACACCACCGACCTCACGATCACCCACCCGCGCGGCGACCTGCGGGCAACCGTCGAGCGGTCGCCCACCCGTTGGCTGGGCGACCGCCACCACCACCCGGCCGACTCGGTGCACGTCGCCTCGCACACGCACGGGCTCACCACCTCCGAGTTCCCCGCCTCCCCGGCCGAGCACCGCCTCCGCCGCCGGGTGGCCCACGTCCGGGCTGGCGGTGCCTTGGCCGCGGTGGCCGCCGACGAGCACGACGTCGCACTCGGTCGGGCCCTCCGGCTCAGCGCAGGGCGGCGGTCCGACCGGCTCACCGAGTACGACGGCGATCTCTCGGCGGTCCGCCCGCACGTGTTCGGCGCGCCGATCGCACCCACCCGGCTCGAGGCGTGGACCGCCTGTCCCCACGCCTTCTTCGTCCGCGACGTGCTCGGCGTCCGCCCGGTCGAAGAACCCGACGACGAGATCACGATCACGCCGCTCGAGCGCGGTTCGTTGCACCACGAGGCGCTCGACCGGTTCCATCGCGACGTGATCCACGGACGCCTGCCGCAGCCGGGCCCCGCTGGCTGGGCCGACGTCCACCGCGACGCGCTGCGCCGGCACCTCGACGACGTGTGTGCCCACTCCGAACTGCGCGGCCGCACCGGCCGGCCGGCGTTCTGGGCCGACGAGCACGAGCGGATGCTCGCCGACCTGCTCGGCTGGCTCGAGGCCGACTCACGGTACGTCGCCGCGCGAGGGGCGACCGTCCTCGACTCCGAGCTCTCCTTCGGCGACGATCGCGAGGTGGCGCTGCAACTCCCGGGCGGTCGCCGGCTGCGGGTGCGGGGCACGGTCGACCGCGTCGACCGCCTGGCCGACGGCTCGATCGTCGTCACCGACCACAAGACCGGCAGCAACAAGTTCACCAAGCTCTCCCCCGACGACCCCACGCTCGGCTGCTCCGCGTTCCAGCTGCCGGCGTACGCCGCGGCGGCGCGCGTCGCGATCGACGACCTCGACGTCCCGGTCCGTGCCGAGTACGGCATGCTCCAGAAGGGCGGCTACGAGCGGCCTGCGATCGATCTCACGCCGGACGTCGAGGTACGGGTCGGTGAGGCCGTCGCCGCCGTCGTCCACGGCATCGAGTCCGGCTTCTTCCCGAACCGACCGCAACGACCGGGCTTCCGCATCCACGTCGAGTGCGAGTACTGCGAGCCCGACCATCTCGGCACCAGCGATGTCTGGAGCGACTGGGAACGCAAGCGACACGACCCGCGGATCGCCGGATGGTTCGCCCCGGAAGATCTCGACGAGCCTCTCTCCGGCCATCTCCCCGACCGTGTCGACGCCAACGGGACGCCCTCATGACCGAGCTCGAGCTCGACTTCGGCCCGCCGACCGAGACCGCTGACGAGGACACCACCCACGAGGTCGCGCCCGACGACGCGGCGCGCCGCCGGATCCGCCGGGATCTCGCGTCGACGTTGTTCGTCGAGGCGGGCGCGGGCGCCGGCAAGACCACGGCCCTGGTCGGCCGCATCGTCGAGCTGGTCGACGCCGGCATCCCGATCGGGTCGATCGCGGCGATCACGTTCACCGAGAAGGCCGCCGCCGAGCTCCGGGTCCGGGTGCGCCACGAGCTCGACACCGTGGCACGCCGAGGTGGCGAGACGGCACCCGCCGCCCGGGTCGCGCTCGCCGATCTCGACCATGCGCCGATCGGCACGCTGCACGCGTTCGCCCGGCGGCTGCTCTACGAGTTCCCCGTCGAGGCCGGCATCCCGCCGGGCTTCGACGTGCTCGACGAGCTCGAGAGCCAGCTCGCCTTCGACGACCAGTGGGAGGAGTTGCTCGACGATCTGCTCGGCGACGCCGACCCCGCCGGCGGCCCGCTCGCCGGCGGCCGGAGCTTCGTCGAGCTGTGCGAGTTCGACAACTTCGGCATTCGGCGCAGCGTCCGCCGCGTCGCCGACGACTTCCGCGCCAACTGGGACCTCGTCGAGCAACGGGTCGACCGCTCCGACCCCGGGCCGCTCCGCATCGACCATCGTGCCATCGCCGACGCTGCGGCCGCCGTGCTCGCCACGCCGGTCCCGGCCGACGACAAGCAAGCCGAGTTCTTCACCGACCTCCGCGCCGAGCTCGATCGACTGCAGCGCGCCACCTCGTTGCGCGGTCGCCTCGAGGCCATCGGCGCGGTCGGCGAGGTCGCCCGCAAGGCCTCCACCAAGGGTGCGGTCGCCGCCTGGAAGCAGCACGGCGGCAAGGAGGCTCGCGACGCGCTGCGCGAGCGCGAGCGGGCGCTGCACGAGCAGTGCGGCGCCACGATCGACGCCGTCAAGGCGTACCGCCGGCGGCTGCTCGGTGCGACGCTCGGGAGGTTCGTCATCGACGCCGCGGCCGAGCGGGCGACCAGTGGCCACCTCGAGTTCCACGATCTCCTCGTGCTGGCGCGCCGGCTGGTCGCCACCGACTCGCGGGTGCGCGGCCTGCTCCACCAGCGCTACCAACGCGTGCTCCTCGACGAGTTCCAGGACACCGATCCGATCCAGCTCGAGATCGCCGTCCGGCTCACGGCGGCGCCCGACGACCCGGCACAGCACGCCGACTGGCGCACGCTCCAGCCGCGCCCGGGCCGCCTGTTCATCGTCGGCGACCCGAAGCAGTCGATCTACCGGTTCCGCCGCGCCGACATCGCCCAGTACCTCCGCGCCGCCGATCAGGTCGGTGCCGACCCGGTGGTCCTCTCGGCGAACTTCCGGTCGACCCGGGCGGTCATCGACGCCGTCAACGGGCTCTTCGAGCGGGTCATCACCGAGCACGTCGACACCCAACCGCGGTTCCAACCCCTCGACGTCTGCCGTGCTCCACATCTCGCCGCCCACGGCACGGTCACGGTGCTCGGCGCCGACCGCCACGACGAGCTCGTACGTGGGTGGTCGGCGCCCGACGGTCGTGGCGCCGCCGACGAGCTGCGTCTGCGCGAGGCAACCGACGTGGTCGGCGCCGTGACCACGGCGTTGCGCGACGCGTGGCCGGTGGAGGATGCCGACACCGGCGAGCTGCGACCGTGCCGGCCGGGCGACATCTGTGTGCTGCTGCCCAGCCGGTTGCCCTTGCCGGCGCTCGAGGCGGCACTGCGCGACGCGCTCGTCCCGTACCGCGCCGAGAACTCCTCGGTGGTCTACGCCAGCGCCGAGGTCCGCTCGCTGCTGCTCACGCTGCGCGCCGCCGACGACCCCACCGATGCGCTCGCCCTCGTCGCCGCGCTGCGGAGCCCGATGTACGGCTGCAGCGACGTCGAGCTCTACGAGTGGAAGGCAGGTGGCGGATCGTGGAACATCTGGGCCGACGCCCCTGCGGACCTCGGCGACCATCCGGTCGGCGAGGCGATCGCGCACGTGCGCAGCATCGCCGAGCGCGTCGGCTGGGTCTCCCCCGCCGACCTGCTGGCCGCCGTCGCCGACGAGCGACGCGTGTTCGATCTCGCGCTCGACCGTCCCGACGGCCGCGACGCATGGCGGCGGCTGCGGTTCGTCATCGACCAGGCGCGGGCGTGGGCCGACGCAGGCGGCCACGGCGTGCGGCGCTATCTGGCGTGGACCCGACTCCAGGCGATGGAGGGTCGCGTGTCCGACACGATCCTTCCCGAGCACGATCACGAGGCAGTGCGGATCATGACGATCCACGCCGCGAAGGGCCTCGAGTTCCCGATCACCATCGTCGCCGGCCTCACCACCCAGCCGAAGCGGTCGGGGGGCAGCGGCGTCGTCTGGGCGGAGGACACGTGGATGCTCACGGGCAAGGGCGACGACGGGCTGTTCGTCGGCTATCAACCGATCGACGAGCAGATGAGCGACGCCGAGCGACGACGCCTGCTCTACGTCGCCTGCACCCGCGCCGTCGACCATCTCGTCGTCTCGCTCCATCGTGGCGCGCCGGCGCGCAACAACGCCGACTACCACGACGAGGAGCGTCTCACCTCGGCCGAGCTGCTAGCGGCGAACGGGGCCGCCGAGCTCCCCGGTGTCCGCCACGGCGCCTTCGAGATCGAGGCGTTGGCGGCGCCGCCACCCGACGTCCCCGAGCTCGACTGGGCCGACCACGACGAGTGGGCGGCCGAGCGGCGGCGGGCGCTGGACACGGCCGCACGACGCAGCGGCGTGGCCGCCACGCGGCTCGCCGAGGAACTGCTGTCGATACGGCGCGACGACGCCGTCGACGATCCCGGTCTCGACAAGCAACCGGTCGACGTCGACCTCGCGCCGTGGCGCCGTGGCCGGTACGGCACCTCGATCGGCCGCGCGGTCCACGGCGTCCTGCAGTTCTGCGATCTCGGCGACGGCGCCGACGTCGAGGTGCTCGCCCGGGCTCAGTGCGCTGCCGAGGGCATCCTCGGCCTCGACGACCGTGTTGCGGCGCTCGCGCGCTCGGCGTTGTCGGCACCGATCGTGCGGTCGGTCGTCGCGGGCGCCGACCACTGGCGCGAGCTGTTCGTCGCGGCCCCGGTGGGCGACCGCGTCGTCGAGGGCTACGTCGACCTGCTGGTGCGCACGGCGGAGGGACTCGTCATCGTCGACTACAAGACCGACCAGTGGTCCGGGCCCGCGCAGTCGGCCGAGCGGGTCGGTCGGTACCGGCTGCAGCTCGCCGCCTATGGGTTGGCGCTCGGCACCGTGCTCGACGAGCCGATCGTCGGGGGCGTCCTCGTCCGGTGCCGCCCCGGCCGCCCCGCCGATCAGATCGCCATCGACGACTGGGCCGGGGCGCTGGTCGAGGTCGCGGCACAACTCGGCTGATGTCGGGCCGCCAGCGGGCCCGGCGGGGGGCTACTCGGTCGTCTCGCGATGTCGACGGACCCGGACGGCCTTCTGATCCGCCTCGGGTGTCACGGCCGTCCTTCCGAGGGCGAAGATCCCCTGCAGCCCGAGCCCCCAGAGGCGGCGCAGCAGCACCAGTCCGATCAACACGGCGATGGTGATCGCCGCGGGCACGAGGATCGTCGCAGCGAGCAATCGGCGGTCCTCGACCATCAGGCTCAGCACGCCGGAGTCGACCGGCGAACCGTCGAGGTGCATGGTCATCACCGCGTCCTCGATCTCCGGGCACTCCACCGACGTGTCGTCGAGGCCGATCACGTCGTTGCCGCCGAACAGCGGCTCGGCGGGGCGCACCTTCGAGCCGAGGCGCCCGTAGTCGTTGTCGAACGCGGCGCCCACGAGGTACTGGTCGCCTTCCGCCAGGAACCGGAAGTCGTCGCCGTAGCGGACGTCGATGAGACCGTCGACCGCCCATTCGGAGGAGGAGCCCGCCCGGAGTTGGTCGATCTCGAACCTGACGAACTCGTCGACGTGGTCCTTGCCGACCACCGTGCCCGTGAAGACGACGTCGGTCTCGACGGGCATCGGACAGCCGACCGGGATCGGCACGAGGCGGGACGTGTCTTCCTCGGGCACCGAGTCGTCGGGCGCGGAGTCGTCGGGCGCCGCGGCTGCAGCCGTGGGGACGAGCACCGCCACGACGGCGACCGCGAGGGCGGCGAGGCGCGTGACGGGGGCGAACACGCCGTTCAGGTTACTGACGGCGGTCCGTCCGCCGGTGGCACTCGGGCCGGTCGGCGTGGACGCTCAGCGACCGGTGAAGTTCGGGCTGCGCTTGCCGAGGAAGGCCGCCATCGCCTCGGCCGTGTCGGCGGTCGAGAAGTTGACGGTCTGCGACAACCCCTCGTCGTCGAGCGCCTGTTCGAGGGTGACGTGGGCAGAGTTGTTGAGCAGGCGCTTGGTCATCGCCAGGGCGATCGGCGGTCCGGCAGCGAGGCGCGCCGACCAGTCGTCGACGAACGCGTCGAGATCAGCCGCAGGGACGATCCGGTTGACGAGGCCGATGTCCTCGGCCTGCTTGGCATCGATGATGTCGGTGAGGAACGCCAGCTCCTTCGCGCGGTGCAACCCGACACGGCGCGGGAGGATCCACGATCCGCCGAAGTCGATGCTCAGGCCGCGGCGGGCGAAGATCTCCGAGAACCGGGCGGTGTCGTCGGCGACGAGCAGGTCGCAGACGAGCGCCAGGTTCATGCCGGCGCCCACGGCGACGCCGCGGACCTTCGCGACCGTCGGCTGTGGGATGCGTTCGAGGGCGAGACACACGTCGCCGACGTGGCGCATCGCCGCCAGCTGGTGCGGCCGCGGCCCGTCGCGGTCGCCCGAGAGGTCCGCCCCCGAGCAGAACTCCCCCTCGGCGCCCGTGATCACGACGCACCGCACCTGATCGTCGCCCGAGATCGAGTGGAACTCGGCGAGCAACTCGTCCCACATCACGTCGTTGATCGCATTCTTGCGGTGCGGTCGGTTGAGGGTGATCGTCACCACACCGCTGTCGCTGCGTTCGACGATGATGGACTCGAGTTCGCGCGTGTCGGCTGCCATCTCCCGGACGATACTGATGCACGTGGGATACAACCCGTACCGGAAGTTCACCGCCCGCCCGGTCGACTACGTCCTCGTGGCGCTGGCCATCCTCGTCGCCATCGCGCTCGTGACGTGGGCGTTCCTCGGCTGATCACCGCCCGGCACGGCCACCCCGAGCTGGGTGTCGCAGATCCCGACGCCACCGGGCGGCAACGATGGCACCGAGCGTCGAGCGGCGTTCAGAACGCGGCTTCGATGCACTCGAGGCGCGTGCCGGTGATGGCCACGACATCGAAACGCAGCTCGACGCGGCGCAGGGCGTGGGCATGGAGCCACTCCACCGCCAGGTGACGGATGCGGCGCTGTTTGTCGTGCCCGACCGCCGCTGACGCAGGGCCGTAGGCGTCGGTGCGGCGCGCCTTCACCTCGACGAACACATAGGTCCCGCGCTCGTCGACGACGAGATCGAGCTCGCCGATCGGGCACCGCCAGTTGCGGTCGACGACGGTGCCACCGCGACGTTCGTAGTAGCGGGCGGCGAGGTCCTCTCCCCAGCGCCCGCGCTCGCGCTTCGACAGATCGCCCATGGCGGCCCTCCTCACAACGGTGCGGTCGGGCCCACACGCGGGCCGAAGGGGCGGCCGATGGCCGCCGAGCGAGCGTCAGCCGCTCAGAACTCGCGCTTCTCGCGGATCTTGGCGGCCTTGCCCTTGCGATCGCGCAGGTAGTAGAGCTTCGCCCGGCGCACGTCGCCACGCTTGACGACCTCGATCTTCTGCACGGTGGGGGTGTGCAGCGGGAAGGTGCGCTCGACACCCACGCCGTAGCTCAGCTTGCGCACGGTGTAGCTCTCGCGCACGCCGTCGCCCTGGCGGGCGATGACGTCACCCTGGAACACCTGGATGCGCTCCTTGCCGCCCTCGACCACGCGCACGTGGACCTTGAGCTCGTCGCCGGCCTGGAATTCGGGAATGTCGTCGCGGAGCGAGTTCTTGTCGATGAGGTCGGTGGCTTTCATGGCGTCTACCTGCGTTCTCGGGGGCGAAGGGGCAACCTGGGCCCGAAGCGAATTCGTCTCGGCGGCGCGGGCGCGCCGATGAGGCCCGTCAATGATACGGGAGCGCGGGGAACTCTTCCAACAGGTCGCGCTCATCGTCGCGAAGGCCACCGCGGCGCTCGATCAGATCGGGGCGGTCGCGCATCGTGCGATGCAGCCGTTGGGCGTGTCGCCAGCGTTCGATGCGGGCGTGGTCGCCGCTGCGCAGCACGTCGGGCACGTCGTGGTCGCGGAAGGTCGCCGGCCGGGTGAACTGTGGCTCCTCGAGCAGTCCGGACCCGCCGAAGCTCTCGGTGACGGGGCTGACGGCGTTGCCCATCGCGCCATCGCGCAGCCGCGCCACCGCCTCGATCACGAGGCAGGCGGCGACCTCGCCACCGGACAGGACCACGTCGCCGACGCTGAGCTCGTCGTCCACGAGGTGGGCACGGATGCGATGATCGACCCCTTCGTAACGTCCGCACAACAAGCTGAAGCCGTCGAGCCGCGCCAGCTCGTCCGCCACGGACTGGTCGAACCGCCGGCCGCCGGGTCCGAGCAGGAACAACGGTCGCGGCGGTCCGGCCGCCTCGACGGCGTCGAAGATCGGCTCGGGCTTCATCACCATGCCCGCTCCCCCACCGAACGGTGCGTCGTCGACGGTCCGGTGGACGTCGTGGGTGTGGTCGCGCAGATCGTGACAGCGCAGGTCGAGCAGCTGCCGCTGGCGGGCCTTGCCGAGCAGGCTCTGCGAGCAGAACGTGTCGACCAGATCGGGGAAGATCGAGAACACCTCGACGCGCAGCGTGCCGGTGGTCGTGGTGGTGGTGTCGCTCGGCGCGACCCCCTCGCTCATGCGTCGAACAGTCCGTCGGGCACGTCGACCGTGATCACGCCGTCGACGAAGCCCACCACGAACGTGACGGGCACGAGCGCGCCGCCATCGAGCTCGAGCAGGTCGGCGGCGGGATTGGCGATCAGGGCCCGGCAACGGCCGCGGTTGGTCCCATCGACCTCCACGACCTCGGCACCGATGAGCTCGTGTGCCCAGAGCGCGTCGTCGTGCTCGACGGGCTCGCCGTACAGCACCTCGTTGGCAAAGCCCTCCGCTTCGGTGCGGTCCGCGATCCGGTCGAACTTGACGACGCGCCGGCCATTGGCGGCGGTGCGCGACGCTTGGACGACGAGGGTGACCCCGCGACCGGTGGTGAGCACCGAACCCGGGTCGAGGCGCGAGTCGAGGTTGCTGGTCAGCTGGACGAAGACATCGCCGCGCAGCCCGTGGGCACGCCGGATGTGACCGACCTCGAGCAGGCCGTCGGGAACCGACGAGGCGTCAGTCGAGGAACTCGATGTCGATCTCGACATCGTCTTTGCTCGCCGCCGCGCGGGTGACCGTGCGAATGCTGGCAGCGGTGCGGCCGCGGCGTCCGATGACGCGGCCGAGGTCGCCGTCGCCGACGCGCACGTTGAGCGCCGGGCGGTTACCGGACTCGTCGACCTCGACGGTGACGGCGTCGGGATCGTCGACGATCGAACGGACGATGTGGGTGAGGACCGCGACGGCGGTCGGCGCGACCGCCGTGTTGACGTCGGTTCCGTCGCTCACTTGGCGGTGGCCTTCTGGGCCTCGAACTGCTCGACGGCGCCCGAGATCTCGAGCAGCTTGCGCACACGCTCGGTGGGCTGGGCGCCCTCGGACAGCCACTTGACCGCTTTGTCGTTGTCGACGGTCAGGGCCGAAGGGTCCTGGCGCGGGTCGTAGTGGCCGAGGATCTCGATGAACCGGCCGTCGCGGGGCGAGCGGGAATCAGCCGCCACGATGCGGTACTGGGGCTGCTTGGTCTTGCCAACACGTGTGAGTCGCAGCTTCACTGCCATATCGAATCGTCACTCCTGAATACGAACGAGGAACGTCGAAAGGCTAGCGGCGCCGCGGCGGGACCGGTCAGCGCTTGTTGCCGGGCAGTCCCGGCATGCCGGGCAACCCCTGACCGCCCTGCATGTCCTGCAGCGCCGAGAGGTCGAACGAGGACGGATCGAAGCCGGCGGGCACCTGGGGACGCCCCTTGCCCTTCTTCCCCTTCTTGCCCTTCTTGCCGCGGCGGCCACCGCCACCCATGCCGCCGCCCATCTTCTTCATCATCTTCTGCATCTCGCTGAACTGCTTCACGAGGCGGTTGACGTCGCCGACCGTGGTGCCCGAGCCGGCGGCGATGCGGGCCCGGCGGCTGCCGTTGATGATCACGGGCTGGGCGCGCTCTTCCGGGGTCATCGAGCGGATGATCGCCTCGACCGGCTTGAGGTCGTCGTCGTCGATCTGGGCGCCCTTCAGCTCCTTCGGCATCCCCGGCATCATTCCGACGAGATTGCCGAGCGGCCCCATCTTCTTGAGCTGCTGCATCTGTTCGAGGAAGTCGTCGAGCGTGAACTGCCCCTCGAGGAGGCGACTGGCGGCCTCCTCGGCCTGCTCCTTCTCGAAGGCCTGCTCGGCCTGCTCGATGAGCGTGAGGATGTCGCCCA